>JAYVME010000173.1:0-11465 GCA_043759115.1 Betaproteobacteria bacterium
GTATTCGACGCGACCGTGCGCAGTAAATTGGATGCGATGTCGGCAGCGCTTACCCGTTAGGAGTTTTAGATGCAACTTAATCCCTCAGAAATCAGTGAACTCATCAAGAGCAGGATTCAGAACCTGGGCGCCACCACCGAGGCGCGCACCCAGGGCACGGTTATTTCGGTGACCGACGGCATTTGCCGCGTGCACGGACTGGCCGATGTCATGCAGGGCGAGATGCTTGAGTTTCCGAAGAATACCTTCGGCTTGGCGCTTAACCTCGAGCGCGATTCGGTCGGCGCGGTCGTCCTCGGCGCCTACGAGCATATTTCCGAGGGTGACCCGGTGAAATGCACGGGTCGCATCCTTGACGTGCCGGTGGGGCCGGAATTGATCGGGCGCGTAGTTGATGCCCTCGGGCACCCGATCGACGGCAAAGGCCCCATCAACGCGAAAGAACGCGATGTAATCGAAAAAGTCGCACCCGGCGTGGTGTGGCGTAAATCGGTGTCCCAGCCGGTGCAGACCGGGCTTAAATCGATCGATGCGATGGTGCCGGTCGGCCGCGGCCAGCGCGAACTCATCATCGGCGACCGGCAGACCGGCAAGACGGCGGTCGCGATTGACACTATCATCAACCAGAAAGGCAAAGACCTGTTCTGCGTATACGTCGCGATCGGCCAGAAGGCCTCGACCATCGCCAACGTCGTGCGCAAGCTCGAAGAACATGGCGCGATGGCATATACCATTGTGGTCGCGGCGCCCGCCTCCGAGTCCGCCGCGATGCAATATATCGCCCCCTACTCCGGTTGCACGATGGGCGAATACTTCCGCGACCGCGGCCAGGACGCATTGATCATTTATGACGATCTGACCAAGCAGGCTTGGGCCTATCGTCAGATTTCGCTGTTGCTGCGCCGCCCGCCGGGTCGCGAGGCGTATCCCGGCGATGTCTTCTATCTGCACAGCCGGCTGCTTGAACGCGCGGCACGCGTTTCCGAGGCGTGGGTCGAGCGCTTCACCAAGGGCGCGGTCAAAGGCAAAACCGGTTCGCTCACGGCAATGCCGGTTATCGAAACCCAGGCGGGCGACGTATCGGCGTTTGTGCCGACCAACGTCATCTCGATTACCGACGGCCAGATTTTCCTCGAAACCGATTTGTTCAACGCCGGCATCCGGCCCGCGATCAACGCGGGTATTTCGGTTTCACGCGTCGGCGGCGCCGCACAAACCAAGATTATGAAGCGCAAGGACGTCGGCGCGGGCGTGCGTCTCTCGCTCGCCCAGTACCGCGAACTCGCGGCGTTCGCGCAATTCGCCTCCGATCTTGACGAAGCGACGCGCAAGCAACTCGAGCGCGGACGCATGGTGACCGAGCTCATGAAGCAGCCGCAATATCAGCCGCTCGCGGTGTGGGAGATGGCGTTGACGCTGTTCGCCGCGAACAATGCTTACTTTGACGACATCGACGTTAAAAAAGCGCTGGCCGCCGAGCGCTCGTTGCGCGATCACTGCAAAACCAAGTATGCGGGTCTGGTGAACGTCATCGAGTCGAAGAAAGATCTGAGCGCGGACGACGAAAAAGCGCTCAAGGCGGCGATTGACGACTGGAAGAAAAACGGCACTTACTGATTGTCAATCCGGCGCGGCGACAAATAAGACGGAATTAAAGGATATGCCAGGCAGCAAGGAAATCAGAACCAAGATCAAGAGCGTGCAAAACACGCGCAAGATCACCAAGGCCATGGAAATGGTCGCCGCCTCCAAGATGCGGAAGGCGCAGGCCCGCATGCGCGCGGCGCGCCCGTACGGCGAGAAGATCCGTAACGTCGCCGCGCATATTTCGCATGCGAACCCCGAATACCGCCATCCGTTTCTGGTGGCGCGCGATACGGTGAAGAAAATCGGCATCATTATCATCACCACTGATAAAGGCTTGTGCGGCGGTCTGAATACCAATGTGCAGCGGCTTGCGCTGAACAAGATGAAGGAATGGGAAGCCGAAGGCGAATCGTTTGACGTGTGTTGTATCGGTAACAAAGGTCTGGGCTTCATGCAGCGTCTCGGCGCGAATATTATTTCGCACGTAACGCAGCTCGGCGATCGCCCGCAGATGGACAAGCTGATAGGCGCGATCAAGGTGATGCTCGACGGCTACACGCAGGATCGTTTTGACCGCGTAGTCATTTTCTACACGAAGTTCATCAATACGATGAAGCAGGAGCCGAGCGCCGAACAGTTGCTGCCGCTGTCGGGCGAGAGACTGGGCTCGCCCGCAGGTTCGTGGGATTACCTCTATGAGCCCGAGGCCAAGGTTGTGCTCGATCAGGTGCTCATGCGCTATATCGAAGCGATCATCTTTCAGGCGCTGTCCGAGAACATGGCTTCCGAGCAATCTGCGCGCATGGTGGCGATGAAGTCTGCGTCCGACAACGCCGCCAACGTGATTGACGAATTGACCCTCGTTTATAACAAGTCGCGCCAGGCCGCCATCACGAAGGAACTCTCTGAGATTGTTGGCGGAGCAGCAGCGGTATAACACATTGAATTGAACGCTTAGGAAAAACGCTATGGCACAAGCACAAGGCACCATCGTCCAGTGTATCGGCGCGGTAACTGACATTTCATTTCCGCGCGACGCAATGCCACGCATCTACGACGCCCTGGTTCTGGAAGAAGACACGACCAATCCGCTGGCCGAAAAAGGGCTTACGTTCGAAGTCGAGCAACAACTGGGTGACGGCATCGTGCGCACCATCGCGCTCGGTTCCTCGGATGGTCTGCGCCGCGGCATGAAGGTGACGAATACCGGCAAGCCGATTTCGGTGCCGGTGGGTCAGGCCACGCTCGGTCGCATCATGGATGTGCTGGGGCGGCCGATTGACGAAGTTGGCCCTATCCTCACCGAAGAGCGCCGTTCGATTCATCAGCCCGCGCCGAAATTCGATGAGTTGTCACCGTCGGTCGAACTGCTCGAAACCGGGATCAAGGTTATCGACCTCATCTGCCCGTTTGCCAAAGGCGGCAAGGTGGGCCTGTTCGGCGGCGCAGGTGTCGGCAAGACGGTGAACATGCTGGAACTCATCAATAACATTGCCAAGCAGCACAGCGGCCTGTCGGTATTTGCCGGCGTGGGCGAGCGTACGCGCGAGGGCAATGATTTTTATCACGAAATGTCCGAAGCAGGCGTTATCAAACTGGATAACCTGCCGGAGTCCAAAGTCGCAATGGTATTCGGCCAGATGAACGAACCGCCGGGCAACCGCCTGCGCGTGGCGTTAAGCGGCCTCACCATGGCGGAGAGTTTTCGCGATGAAGGACGCGACATCTTGTTTTTCGTCGACAATATTTACCGCTTCACGCTGGCGGGCACCGAAGTCTCGGCGCTCCTGGGTCGGATGCCGTCCGCGGTCGGCTATCAGCCAACGCTCGCTGAAGAAATGGGCCGCTTGCAGGAACGCATTACCTCCACCAAGACCGGGTCGATCACTTCGATTCAGGCGGTATATGTGCCGGCGGACGATTTGACCGATCCGTCTCCGGCCACCACGTTCGGTCACCTGGACGCGACCGTCGTGTTGTCGCGCGACATTGCGTCGCTCGGTATATATCCCGCCGTGGATCCGCTTGATTCGACCTCGCGCCAAGTTGATCCGCACGTAATCGGTGAAGATCATTACAACACCACGCGGGCGGTGCAAGCGGTCCTGCAGCGTTACAAGGAATTGCGCGACATTATCGCGATTCTCGGCATGGACGAACTGTCACCCGAAGACAAGCTCGCAGTGGGACGCGCGCGCAAGATCCAGCGCTTCCTGTCGCAACCTTTCCACGTCGCCGAAGTATTCACGGGCTCGCCCGGAAAATACGTGACGCTCAAGGACACGATCAAGGGTTTCAAGATGATCGTCGACGGCGAATGCGATCACATGCCCGAGCAGGCGTTTTACATGGTGGGCGGAATCGAAGAAGCGATCGCGAAAGCGAAGGCTGCGTAACAGCCATGGCGCACACCCTGCATGTCGACGTCGTTAGCGCCGAGGAAAGCATTTACTCGGGCGAGGCGGAATTCGTGGTGCTGCCGGGCGAGGCAGGCGAACTCGGCATCTATCCGCTGCACACGCCGCTGATCACGCGCATCAAGCCGGGCTCGGTTCGCATCAAGCCCGTGGGCGGCGCCGCTGAAGAATTTATTTTCGTGGCCGGCGGTATTCTCGAAGTGCAACCGAAAGTCGTTACAGTGCTTGCCGACACCGCGATCCGCGGCCAAGATCTTGACGAGGCGAAAGCGAGCGAAGCAATCAAGCGCGCCGAAGAAGTAAGGACCAAAGCCCAGGACAAGCTGGAAATCGCGTCGGTGGAGGCGGAACTGGCGATGCTGGCGGCCCAGCTTGCTACTATCCGCAAGCTGCGGCAAAAAAAATAGCGCGCGCGGTGAGCCGAGTAAAAAGGCAGTCGTCGACTGCCTTTTTTATTTTTCAGCGCAACGATGGATTAAAATCGGCGGGGGCGGCAACTAAAAATCTCCAGGCTTATTTATGGCGAGCGAATCTCCGCAATACGATCTTCTGATCATCGGCGGCGGCATCAACGGCGTCGGCATCGCGCGCGATGCGGCGGGTCGCGGGCTATCCGTGTTGCTGGCTGAAAAGGACGATCTCGCCGCCGCGACTTCGTCGTCGAGCAGCAAACTGATACACGGCGGTCTGCGCTACCTCGAACAATACGAATTCCGCCTCGTTGCGGAGGCATTGAGCGAGCGCGAGGTGTTGCTGAATATCGCGCCACATCTGGTTGCGCCATTGCGTTTCGTGATGCCGCATGTGCCGGAATTGCGGCCGCGCTGGATGATACGCGCGGGGCTTTACCTGTATGACCATCTGAGCCGCCGCACCCGGCTGCCGGGCTCGCATGGGATCGATCTCAACGCGTCGGTTTACGGCGCCGGCCTCAAACCAACATTGACCAAGGGCTTCATCTATTCGGACTGCCGCGTCGACGACACGCGGCTCGTCGTCAGCAACGCGCAGGGGGCGCGCGAACTCGGCGCCGAGATACTGACGCGCACGGAGTGCGTGTTCGCGAAACGCGCCGGTGATAGCTGGCAGGCCAGGCTGCGCGCACCACGAGGCAGTGAACGCACGATCACGGCGCGTGCCATTGCGAACGCCGCAGGACCGTGGGTCAAGCAGGTGTTGAATGATCGTCTGCACCAGCCCAGCCACGACAACGTCAAGCTGGTCAAGGGCAGCCATATCGTGGTGCCGAAGTTATACGAAGGCGGCCACGCTTTCATTCTGCAGAACGACGATCGCCGCGTGGTCTTCATGATTCCTTACGAGGAGCGCTATACGCTGATCGGCACCACCGACGTGGCGCTCAGTGGCGATCCCTCTAAACCGGGCGCCAGCCTTGAAGAAATCGTTTATCTATGCCGCGCGGTGAACCGTTATCTGGCGCAGCCGATCGCGCCTGCAGATGTGGCGTGGAGCTATGCCGGCATTCGACCGCTTTACGATGATGGCACGGCGGATCCTTCGGCTGTTACCCGCGACTACACCTTGCGGCTGGACTCTGATGCGGGTGTTGCCCCGGTCTTGTCGGTCTTCGGCGGCAAAATCACGACTTACCGCAGACTCGCCGAGCACTCGCTCGACAAGCTTCAACCCTGGTTTCCCGCAATGCGGGCAGCCTGGACCGCCGGCTCGCCACTGCCCGGCGGCAATCTGCCGGCGGGGTTGGAGCAATTCGCTGAAGTCGATTTGCCGCGTGACTGGCCATGGTTAGCCGACGGAGTGCGGCGAGCGCTCGCCCGCCGCCATGGCACACTTGCCCGCCTGGTGTTGGACGGCGCGCAATCGCCGTCTGATCTCGGTATGTATTTTGGCGCTGACCTTTATGCGCGCGAAGTTGACTACATGATCGAGCAAGAGTGGGCACGCACGGGCGAAGACATACTGTATCGGCGCACCAAAACCGGCCTGCATCTCACCCCCGCGCAGCAGAAGTCGCTAGCGAATTATGTCGCGGCGCGTGTCACAGCGTACTGATTCCCCGTGAGATAATTCGCCCATGGCTGTCAACGTCGTGATACTCGCGGCAGGTCGGGGCAAACGCATGCAGTCGGCGTTGCCCAAGGTTTTGCATCGGCTTGCGGGAGCGCCGCTGCTCGCGCACGTGATTGCAGCCGCCCGCGGGCTAAAGCCGGCGCGCATTTGTGTCGTCTATGGTCACGGCGGCGAGCAGGTGCCGGACGTGCTGCGCGCCGCGGATCTGGAATTCGTCAAACAGCAGCCGCAGCTAGGCACCGGCCACGCAGTCAAGCAGGCGCTGCCGTACCTCGACGGGCGCAAAGACACATTAGTGTTGTATGGCGACGTGCCGTTGATTGCGGCGGCAACGCTGAAGGCGTTAAGTACCGGCAGCAGCGAACAATTGCGAATTTTGTCCGCCGAGATGGACGATCCGCACGGCTATGGCCGTATCGTGCGCAATGCCAAGGGTGCAATCACCGCGATCGTCGAGGAAAAGGACGCGAGCGAGAAACAGCGCAGCATCCGTGAAATTAACACCGGCATCATGCTGTTGCCGGGCAAACGCCTCGCGGGCTGGCTGGACCAACTATCCAACCGCAATGCGCAGCGCGAATATTACCTGACCGACGTCGTGGCGCTCGCATTAAAAGACCGCGTCAGCATCGAATCCTGCACGCCGCACGACAAGTGGGAAATCCTCGGCGTCAACAGTATGCGGCAGCTTGCCCAGATCGAGCGTATCTACCAAGCGCAAAGTGCGGACCGATTGCTGGAAGCAGGCGTTGCGCTCGCCGACCCTATGCGCATCGATGTGCGCGGAAATCTCAACTGCGGGCGCGACGTGCGCATCGATGTCAATTGTGTATTCGAAGGTACGGTCGAAATCGGGGACAACGCCGTAATCGGCGCCAATTGCGTCATTCGCAACGCGCGAATCGGCACGGCGACGCGTATTGAGCCATTCTCGATGATTGATGACGCGGTAATCGGCAAAAACTGCCGCGTCGGGCCGTATGCGCGTATCCGGCCCGGTACCACGCTGGCTGCGGATGTCCATATCGGTAATTTTGTCGAGGTGAAAGCATCCACCGTCGGCGTCGGGTCCAAGGCCAATCACCTCGCCTATGTCGGTGACACCAGCATCGGCCGCAACGTCAATGTCGGCGCCGGCACCATCACTTGTAACTACGATGGCGCGAACAAGCATCGCACGGTGATCGAAGACGACGTGCTTATCGGGTCGGACGTCCAGTTGGTGGCTCCAGTCACCGTGCACGCCGGGGCCACCATCGGCGCCGGCGCTACCATCACCAAGGATGTGCCGGCCGGAGAACTCACGGTTACGGAGAAGAGACAAGTGGTCAGACCCGGTTGGAAGCGACCGGTAAAAAAGCGTTGAAGGGCAAATTCATGACGGACAAAAGGTAAACGGCAATGTGTGGAATCGTTGGCGCGGTCAGCACACGCAACATCGTGCCCATCCTGCTCGAAGGCCTGAAACAGCTTGAGTATCGCGGCTATGATTCCGCTGGGGTGGCTGTCGTTGACGGCACTCTGCAGCGCTTGCGTAGCGCCGGCCGCGTCGCCGAACTCGCTAAGCTGGCGGACCAACAGAAACTGACCGGCAATCTTGGCATTGCGCATACGCGCTGGGCAACGCACGGCGTGCCCTCGGAACGCAACGCGCATCCGCACATCAGCGGCGGTATCGCGGTGGTGCACAACGGCATCATCGAAAATCACGACGCAATCCGTGCTGCGCTACAGAAAGACGGCTATGAGTTTACATCGGAAACCGACACCGAGGTGATCGCGCATCTGATCCACGCGAAGCTCAAGGCGGGTGGAGATCTGTTCGCGGCGACACGAGCCGCGGCGGCTGCGCTCCAAGGCGCATACGCAATCGCGGTTATTGCCGAAAACGAGCCGCAGCGCCTGATTGTCGCCCGCAAGGGGGCGCCGCTATTGCTCGGCGTAGGCAACGGCGAGAATTTCGCCGCTTCCGACACTTCTGCATTGTTGCAGATCACCAAAAAAATTGTTTACCTCGAAGAAGGCGACGTGGCGGATATCCGGCTCGATGGTTTCGAGATTCGTGACACGGCCGGCAACGAGGTCAAACGTTTGGTACACGTGAGCAAGCTGACGTCTGCCGCGATCGAACTCGGGCCTTACCAGCATTTCATGCAGAAGGAAATCTTCGAGCAGCCCGGCGCCGTTGCTAACACGCTCGAAATGGTTACCAACGCACAATCGATTTCGCCGCAATTGTTCGGCGCCGCTGCCGAAAGCGTTTTTCGTCAAATCGATAGTGTGTTGATACTGGCGTGCGGCACGAGTTATCACGCCGGCGCCGTCGCGCGTTACTGGATCGAGGAAATTGCGGGGCTGCCATGCAGTGTCGAGATCGCGAGCGAATATCGCTATCGTGCATCCGTGCCGAACTCGCGCACGCTGGTGGTCACGCTATCGCAATCGGGCGAGACCGCCGATACCATCGCCGCGCTCAAGCATGCGAAAAGTCTCGGCCAGGACTTCTGTCTGACGATCTGCAATGTGCCGGAAAGTGCGCTGGTGCGCCTGTCTGAACTGCGTTTCCTGACCCGCGCCGGGCCCGAAATCGGCGTCGCCTCGACCAAAGCTTTCACCACCCAGTTGGCGGCACTTGTATTGCTGACCCTGGTACTCGCCAAGATGCACGGGCGTATTGCGGCTGAACGGGAGCGCGAGCTGATACTTGCGTTGCGGCATTTGCCCGCCGCGCTTTCGCATGTGTTGAAGGTGGAGCCACAAATCCGGGTATGGGCCGCGCGTTTTTCCGTCAAAGAGCATGCCTTGTTTCTGGGACGCGGCGTTCACTACCCGATCGCGCAGGAAGGCGCGCTGAAACTCAAGGAAATTTCCTATATTCACGCCGAAGCCTATGCCGCCGGCGAACTCAAGCACGGGCCGCTGGCACTGGTCGACAATAACATGCCGGTGGTTGCGATCGCGCCGCGCGACGCGCTGATTGAGAAATTGAAATCGAACATGCAGGAAGTGCGCGCCCGCGGCGGCGAACTCTATGTGCTCGCGGATCAGGACGTGAAAATCGCGGCGGCCGACGGCGTGCACGTGATCACGTTGACCGACCACGCCGGGATCCTGAGTCCTATCCTGCATACAATACCGCTCCAAATGCTCGCGTACCACACTGCGCTCGCGCGCGGCAACGACGTCGACAAGCCGCGTAATCTCGCCAAGTCGGTTACGGTTGAGTAAGGTTGCGGCCGCTACCGCGCAGCCCGACGCGCGGACGGTACTAAAAAACGTTTTCGGCTACCCCGACTTTCGCGGGCTGCAAGCCGGAATCGTCGAGCATGTTGCGGGCGGCGGCGACTGTCTCGTGCTGATGCCGACCGGCGGCGGCAAGTCGTTGTGTTACCAGATTCCGGCTTTGCTGCGTGCCGGTACCGGCGTTGTCATCTCCCCGCTCATCGCGCTGATGCAGGACCAGGTAGCGGCGTTGCTCGAAGCGGGCGTGCGTGCCGCTTTCCTGAATTCGACCCTCGCCAATGAAGACGCTTTGATTGTTGAAAGCGCGCTCGTCGCGGGTAAATACGATTTGCTGTATGTCGCCCCTGAACGGTTGATGACATCGCGCTTCATGCAGTTGCTCGAAAAATTGCGGCGTGCGGATGGACTCGCGTTGTTTGCAATCGACGAAGCGCACTGTGTTGCGCAATGGGGCCATGATTTCCGCCCGGAATATATTCAGCTTTCGATGCTGCACGAGCGCTTTCCCGATGTGCCGCGCATCGCGCTTACGGCGACCGCGGATCAACAGACGCGCGAGGAAATTATTGCCCGGCTCGGTCTTGACGGCGCACGGGTTTTCATTTCCAGTTTCGATCGGCCGAATATCCGCTACCGGATTGTCGAAAAAGCCAACGCAAAAGCGCAACTCCTTGCTTTTCTGAAGGCCGAGCATAAGCAGGATGCCGGCATCATCTATTGCCTGTCGCGGCGCAAGGTCGACGAAACCGCCATCTGGCTGGTCGAGCAGGGATATAACGCGCTCGCTTATCACGCGGGTATGGACACCGCGTCGCGCACGCGCCATCAGGCGCGCTTTTTGCGCGAGGACGGCATTATCATGGTGGCGACGATCGCGTTCGGTATGGGCATAGATAAACCCGACGTGCGTTTCGTCGCCCATCTCGATCTGCCGAAAAGTATCGAAGGCTACTATCAGGAGACCGGCCGCGCCGGCCGCGACGGCGCGGCCGCCGACGCGTGGATGACTTACGGTCTCGCTGACGTGGTGAACCATCGCCGCATGATCGACGCATCGGATGCGGATGATAAATTCAAACGCATTGCGGGATCCAAACTTGACGCCCTGCTGGGCTTGTGCGAAGCGACGACGTGCCGCCGGGTGAGGCTGCTCGCCTATTTCGGCGAAGCTTCGGCGCCGTGCGGCAACTGCGATACCTGCCTGGAGCCCCCGCAGGTATGGGACGGGACGGTGGCCGCGCAAAAGGCTCTGTCCTGTGCGTTTCGCTGCGGACAGCGTTTCGGCGCCGGGCATTTGATCGACGTATTGCTCGGTACCGAGACTGAGCGGGTGGTGCAATGGGGGCATCGCGAACTTAGTACGTTCGGTATTGGCAAGGAGTTCGACAAGAAGCAGTGGCAGGCGGTCTTTCGTCAACTGGTCGCACAAGGCTTGCTGGCGGTGGACCACGCGGGCTACGGCGCGCTGAAGCTGATGGAAGCGAGCCGCGCAGTGTTGACGGGCGGACAAACGATCCACTTGCGCAAAGCCCAGGAAGCGCGGCGGGGACGCGCCCTCAAAAAAATCTCGGGCGCGTCAACAGCAGGTTTGGACGCCGTGGCGCGCGAACTTTGGGAACGTCTGCGCGAGTGGCGCGCGGCTATTGCGAAGGAACACGGCGTTCCGGCCTATGTAGTATTTCACGATGCAACACTGGTGGAGCTCGCACGCGGACGTCCATCGACGGAAGACGCATTGAGCAGGATTTCAGGCGTTGGTACGCGCAAACTTGAGCGCTACGGTACGGACTTGCTCAAGCTTCTGCGCCAGTGATTCAGCCGGACCTCAGCTGCGACCCAGGCGTGGTTTGCGCGGCGCGTTGCCGAATAGGCGGTCATAGAGCCAGTTGGGCAAAACGCGCAGCACGCGCGCGACGATCGCCATTTGCCAGGGGATCACCGCAAACGTTTTGCCACGGTCTATGATGCCGGCGATGCTGTGGGCGGCGGCATCTGCGCTCAGCATGAAAGGCATCGGATACGGATTCTGCGCCGTCATCGGCGTTGCGATATAGCCGGGGCAGATCGTGATCACCTTGACGCCGCTTGTGCGCAGTTCGACGCGCACGCTCTCAAGGTAAGAAATCGCCGCTGCTTTCGATGCGGAGTAAGCTGCGGCGCCGGGCAATC
>JAYVME010000174.1:0-5107 GCA_043759115.1 Betaproteobacteria bacterium
GCGTATTTGCCGACAACGTGCCGAACGCGCGTGCGATGGCGCTCGGCGACCAGGGTACGCTCTTCGTCGGCAGCATGGGCGCCGGCAAGGTCTACGCGGTGCGCATGCGGGACAACCAGGCGGTCGAAACGCGGGTCATTGCATCGGGGCTCAATCTGCCGGTCGGCGTTGCGTTCCGCAACGGCGCGCTTTACGTGTCCGCCGTCGATCGCATTCTGCGCCTGGACAATATCGAGGCGAGCCTTGCCAATCCGCCGCAGCCGCTCGTCGTCAGCGACCATTTCCCGTCCGATACGCACCACGGTTGGAAGTTCATCGCCTTCGGCCCCGACGGCATGCTCTACGTGCCGGTCGGCGCGCCGTGCAATATCTGCAACCCCGACGGCAAGCTCTACGCCAACATCATGCGCATGAAGGCCGACGGGGCGAGCCTGGAAGTCTATGCGCGCGGCGTGCGCAATTCGGTCGGCTTCGACTGGCATCCGGAAACCAGGGAATTGTGGTTCACCGACAACGGGAGCGACCGGCTCGGCGACGACACGCCCGACTGCGAGTTAAATCACGCGCCGAAAAGGGACATGCACTTCGGCTTTCCCTATTGCCACGGCGACGACACCAGCGATCCCGAATTCGGCCACCTGCGCGCCTGCACGGAATTCACGCCGCCCGCGCTCAAACTCGGGGCGCATGTCGCGCCGCTCGGCATGCGCTTCTACGCCGGCCGCATGTTCCCGGCGGACTATCGGAACAACATCTTCATCGCGGAGCACGGCTCGTGGAACCGCAGCAAAAAAGTCGGCTATCGCGTGATGCGCATTGTGCTTGCGGAAGGCCGGCCGGCGAAGCAGCGGGTTTTCGCGGAAGGCTGGCCGCAAGGACAAGCAGCGTGGGGGCGGCCGGCCGACGTGCTGGTGATGCCCGACGGCGCATTGCTGGTGTCCGACGATGAGGTCGGGGCGATCTACCGCATCAGCTACAAGCCACCGCTCTAGACACCGTCCTGACGGTTCACATCGACGAACCGCAGACGCGTCGTTTCCACCAGATTTTTCAGCATCACGTAATCGGTCTTGCCACTGCCCAACCAGGGTAATTCCGCAACGTGCTCGATGCGCCGCGCCACGGCGAGCTCCTGGCTGCCGAGTAACTTTGCCGAGCGCTGCAGGGTACCGCGAGTCAGATCGGGATCCGTGGTAAACAGCACCGTACCCTCGCCGCTGTCGGCAATCACCTCGACCATTGCGGCGTGCAGATACTGCGGCGAGGCGTGCTGTGCGATGCGTTCGACCATTTCGAGCGCCACCATTTCGCCGGCTATCTTGGCAAAACGCTTCACGCGGCCGATGACCGTGACAAAGCCAGCCGCGTCAATGTTGATCACATCGCCGGTGTCATGCCAGCCCGCCCCGACTTCCGATTGTGGCGGCCGCAGCACACCTGGCTCGTCGTAAACGTAATAACCAAGCATCAGATTGGGTCCGCGCACGTGCAAGCGTCCGCCGTGCGCGATGCCTTCGACCGCCACCAGTTGATGCTCGATGCCGGGCAGGAACCGGCCAACCGTCTGCGCCGCATAAGCGAGCGGCACATTCGCCGAGATCACCGGCGCGCACTCCGTCGCACCGTAACCTTCGAGGACGCGCAGACCGAACTTCTCGAGCCACAGCGCCGCGACCGCGGGACTCAACCGTTCAGCGCCCGAGATCACGCAACGCACGCGATAAAAATCATACGGATGCGCCTCGCGGGCGTAGCGCGCCAGGAATGTGGCGGTGCCGAATAAACATGTGCAATCGCGCATATACGCAATCTCGGGAATCACGCGATAACGCAATGGCGACGTATAAATATACAGCCCAACACCGTGCAGCAGGGGCAACAACGTGCATGCGGTGAGTCCATAGGAGTGGAACATCGGCAGTGCATTCAGAAAACGGTCTGCCGGCGAGAAATCGATGACCGCCCGCATTTGCGCAATGTTGGCGAGCAACGCGTCGTGGCTCAGCGCCACGCCTTTCGGCCGCGCTTCGGAGCCGGAGGTAAACAGCACAACGGCCGCCGCCGCCGGATCGTCAGACCGCTGCGCGCAGCGCGGCCGCCACCACGCCCACGCCGTGAGCCACAGCTTGTCGATCAGTCCGAATTGCCGGCGCAAATCCTCGATAAACAGGATGCGCTGGTCGCACAGCGCATCGAGCGCGGGATACAGCCGCGCCGCTTCGACAAAACGCCGCGACGTGATTACGGTCTTGATGCCGGCGGCGACGCACGCGCCGCGCAACGCCTCCGCGCCCGCAGTGTAATTCAGCATCGCCGGCACGCGTCCCGCAGCACTCATGCCGAGCAGCAGACAAGCCGTCGTACTCAGATTCGGCATCATGACGCCGACGATCTCGCGCTCGGTGCCGACGCGCGAAGTAATACGCGCAAGGGCGAGCGTCACGCGCAAGAGGTCGCCGTAGGTCTCGCGTTTGCCACGCACATCCTCGACGATTGCGTGACCACGGCCGAACACGTCGACCGCGGAGAGCAACCCTTCATACAACGTTTGCCGTTTGCGCGCGTCGACCGCCGCACCCTGCATGATAGCGCTCAGCGCGTCAGCCGCCTGTTGGCGCTTGACGCGTGTTCTCGCATCGGTGAATTTGGGCAGGCGCGTTGCGCCGTGTATGCGAATCGTGACCTGCGGCAGCCGCTGGCGCGGGAAATCGCCCGACACGCGGCCAAAACTCGAATAGAGCAAACCGCTGATGGTAACCGGCACTATCGTCACGCCAGAGCGCGCCGCGATTGTCGCGACCGAGTGATACAACTTCATGGCGCTCGCGGTCGTCGCCACGCGGCCTTGCGGAAACATGGCCACCGTTTCGCCTGCCGCAAGCATCCGCACCACGCGCTTGACGGTCGAAGGTTCCGACAGATCGAGCACGCAGTGACGGAAAAACCGCGCAAGCAGCCGGCTCAATGCCGAAGTCATGTCGTCGCGCGGAATCACGACGAAGGTGCGCCGCGGCAGGAACAATCCCAGCAATGCGCCGTCGAGCCACGAATCGTGATTCGCGATAACGAGCGCCTTGCCGGCGCGGACGGACGACTGATCGCCGATCACGGTCAGCCGAAAAACAATCCAGATAATTAATTTGACCGCTTCTCGCATCATTCAGATGTTAATGTAATATGCGAAATCATGCGCCATTCGCAAAAACTCTGCATTTCAAATCAAAAATTGCAACGCTGTCACAAAAGTCTCTGCACACGAATTTTCGAAGTCGCCGATAACATCGCTGCGAAGGGCACTCGGTGCCGGATAGCTGAGAATCAACCGACCGTACCCTTGGGCGCCAATCCCGGATATCTCTAAACAGGTTCATCCTGCATGTGCTTGATAAATGTGGAGTAACCTCTGGAATACCATGGGTATAGCCGCATGGAAATCGAACTTCGATTGCAACCCACGGCCAGTGGGTATTAGAATAAACTTTCAGTGCTTTCATTTGGATAAATTATGACGCAGCTGCGGGTGGTCCTTATCAAACCGAGTAAATATGCCTTGGATGGCTCGGTGGAGCGTTTCAAAAAAGGATTCTTGCCCAATGCCACGATATATCACATCGCCGGTCTGACGCCCGCGCGCATCGGCGATGTACCGGTCACCGTTCATTTGGTGGACGAATACGTGTGGCAAGACCTCGACTACCTGCATTGGCTGCACGGTGAACCGGGGGTGATCACGCTGGTGGCGATCGTCGGCGTGCAGTCCCACCAGTTTCATCGGGCGCTCGACTTGGCCGCCTACGCCCGCCAGCATGGCGTGCGCCATTGCGTGATTGGCGGACCACACGCAATGACCTGCGATACTTCCATATTTCACGATCGTGGAGTGAGCTTTGCCCTGGCCGAAGCGGAACTGATCTGGCAGCAGATTTTAGAGGATGCCGTGGAGGGTGAATTGCGACCCGTGTATGGCCGTGAGCAGCGCTGGGCGGAGAAGCTTCCAGCTACGGTGATTAATCCGCCGAGTATGGCAGAATTGGCGCGTTATACAGCACCCATGCTCGGCCTCTATCCCGTGCGTGGCTGCCCATTCAAATGCAATTTCTGCTCGGTGATCAAGATATCGGGCCGTCAGGTGCGCAGTCCGGACATCGAAAGCACGCTCGAGAGCCTGCGGCGGGCAAAACGCGGCGGCGTCGAAAGGATCATGTTCGTATCGGACAACTTCAACAAATTCCCGACGGTTTGGGAACTGCTGCAGGCGATGATAGACGAGCGATTGGGACTCCGGTTCTCTTGTCAGTGCGATACGCAGATTGCAAAAGATCCGGAACTTGTCGAGTTGCTCGGCCGCGCCGGCTGTCTCGAAATGTTCGTGGGCGTCGAGTCCTTTAATCGAAAGACGTTGAAGGCGGCGGGCAAGCACCACAACCATCCGGAACAATATACTGAGATTATCCGTCTCTGCAATGAAGCGGGTATCCGGCCGCACTTCTCAAATATCATCGGGTTCCCCAATGACGACGAGGCCGAGATACTGCATCATCTGGATGTTTTAAAGAGCCTGCATCCCACGGTTGCATCTTTTTTCATCCTGACGCCTATCCCAGGCACCGAACAATATGACGACTTCCGCAAGGCGGGATGGATTACGGAACGCAACCTGGATCGCTTCGACGCCACCTATCCGACCTGGTCGCATCCCATTTTGTCACCCAAGCGGCTAGAGGATCTGCTTTATCATTGCTATACGCGCTATTACGGCTTTCTGCTCAAGACTGGCGGGTTGACGGACGAGGAGCAGCGTATGGCCATTTACCACCGTTACACGGCGGCGCAGCGGACGCATCCCATGTCCGGCGGGGTAGACCGGGTGTGGGTGGATACCGCAGCGGACTACGCGGTACTACGCCACTCGGCGTACGACATTGATCTGGCACCGTTGCCGGATAGTCTGTCGCTGTCCGGCAAGGAGGAGGCCCTGAACCGACGCATCAAACTGCCGCGTGCGGCGGCCCGCCCCGTGGCGCACGCGCCCTCATGACCACTGCGCGCCCAACCGATTAGTTATTTTGCGGCAACCTCAAACAGACCTGGCTGGAAATTTATGAAC
>JAYVME010000175.1:0-11446 GCA_043759115.1 Betaproteobacteria bacterium
GAAATCGTCGAGCGGGTCGACGATGAAAGCAATCTTCATGGATGCGGGCGGCGCGGGGTCAGTTCTGCGCCAGGCGCGGCGCCGTCGACGACGCCTGCACGAGTGCGGGTGCCGTCCGTTCGAGTTCGATGGCGGCGGCGACCAGCGCCAGCCGCGCAATGACGCCGTAGGCATAGAAGCGGTTCGGCGGGCAATCCGGGTCGTCGAGATCGGGCGAGTAGCAGGGTTTCTCGAACGCGAGCGGCACGAACTGCATGCCCGGCGCGTTCAGACTCTGATCCTGGCCGCGGCTCGAATGCACGCGGTAAAAGCCGCCGACGACGAAATGGTCGATCATGTAGACGACTGCTTCGGCGGCCGCGCCATTGACGAACTCGGCGGTGAGTATGCCTTCCTGCACCAGCACTTCGTGTACCTCGACGCCTTCCTTGACCACCGCCATCTTGTTGCGCTGCTTGCGGTTGAGTCCGCGCACTTCGGACGGATCTTTCACCGTCATGATGCCCATGCCGTAGGTGCCGGCATCGGCTTTCACGATCACGAACGGTTCCTGCGTGATACCGTATTCCTTGTACTTGGTGCGAATATCGGCGAGGATTTCCGACACGTAGCCTTCAAGGCATTCCTCGCCCTTGCGCGCGTGAAAATTTATTTTTCCGCATTTCTCGAAATAAGGATTGATCAGCCACGGATCGATGCCGATCAGCTTGGCGAATTCGCTGGCCACCTCTTTGTAGACCGCAAAATGGTGCGACTTGCGGCGCATGAACCAGCCGGCATGCAACGGCGGCAGGACGGTTTGCTCGAGATTCTTGAGGATTTCCGGCAGGCCCGACGACAAGTCGTTATTCAGCAACACCACGCACGGATCAAACCCGTCGATGCTGAGGCGATTGCCATTGCGTTCGATCGGCTCAAGCCGCAGTTTGTTGCCGTCCGGCAGGTCAATATCGGTCGGCGCCGTGACGTCCGGCAACAGGCTGCCGATGCGTACGATCATCCCGGCGTGACGCAGGATTTTCTGCAATGCCGCCACGTTTTGCAGGTAGAACGTATTGCGCGTGTGGTTCTCGGGGATCAAGAGCACGCCGCGCGCGTCGGGGCAGATTTTTTCCACCGCCGCCATCGTGGCCTGGACGCACAGCGCATCGAATTCTGGGTTGAGGTTGTTGAATCCGCCGGGATACAGATTGGTGTCGACGGGGGCCAACTTGAAGCCGCTGTTGCGCAGATCGACCGACGCATAAAAAGGCGTCGCGTGTTCCTGCCATCGGGCGCGAAAGCTATGCTCGATTTCGGGCATCGCTTTGAGTATGTTGCGCTCGAGATCCAGGAGCGGGCCGGTAAGGGCCGTGGTGAGGTGCGGAACAGTGGTCATGGCAGCTCGCAACGTGGCCGGGCGGGTATTGTAGCAAACCCGCGCGCCCTGCCTGCCGCGAACAGGTACGGCGGGCTGCCATGTCGGGCGGCCGATTGCCGGCGGTTCCCGCCGGATAGCCGGCCTATCGCCGCTCATCCAGCGGTGTTAGTCTGGATGTTCTTGCGCGGAGCCGGTCATCAATGAGCTTCAAAATCGAGTCAGCCCAGCACGCCGACATACCCCGCCTCACCGAATTGCTGAATGATCTCTTTGGCGTCGAACTCGACTTTACGGCCGATGCGACGCGCCAGGTGCGGGGTCTCGAAATGCTGATTGCGGAGGCCGCGAAAAGCGACCGGCACACCATAACCGTCGCGCGCGATGACAGCGGCCTCGTTCTTGGCATGGCGAGTGCCCAGCTCGTTATTTCGACCGCCGAAGGCGCGCTCTCGGCGTGGATCGAGGATGTGGTGGTGCATCCCGATCATCGCCGGCAGGGTGTCGGCAAACTGCTGGTCGGGCACCTTTTAGCATGGGCGAAGGCGCGTGGCGCTACGCGCGTGCAATTGGCGGCCGATCAGGAGAACGCAAACGCCGGGCTTTTTTACGCCGCATTGGGCTGGCAATCGACGCAGCTTACGGTGCACCGCCAGACCGTCAGGTAAGTGACGGCCCTGGTGCAAAAAAATGGGCGCCCGCGGGCGCCCATTGAGTTTGATGCGTGACTGCTTACATGTGATACGCAGCTTCGCCATGCTCGTTGATGTCGAGACCTTCGCGTTCTACTTCTTCGCTTACGCGCAGCCCGACAATGATGTCCGCTATCTTGAATGCGATAAACGCCACCACCGCAGTCCAGATTACGGTCACCCCGACGGCTTTCGCCTGGATCAGGAGTTGGTCGAGGATCGGATTGGAACCGACCTTGGCCGTCACCCAATCGGTGACGAGGCCCGGTCCGCCCAAACTCTGCGAGTTGAAGATGCCGGTCATCAAGGCGCCGAAGATACCGCCAATGGCGTGCACGCCGAAGACATCCAGCGCATCGTCGGCGCCCAGCATTTTCTTCAGGCCGTTGACACCCCACAGGCACAGCGGGCCGACGAGCAGGCCGATGGCGAAAGCACCCGGGATACCGACGTTGCCGGCCGCGGGTGTGATTGCCACCAGGCCGGCGACCGCACCCGAAGCAGCGCCCAGCATCGACGGTTTGCCCTTGAACATCCACTCGGCGAACATCCAGGACAGCACCGCGCAGGCGGTGGCAAGGTAGGTGTTCATGAACGCCAGCGCCGCGGTGCCGTTGGCTTCCAGCGCGGAACCCGCGTTGAAACCGAACCATCCGAACCACAGCATCGCCGCGCCTATCATGGTCATGGTCAGGTTGTGCGGCGACATCGCTTCCTTGCCGTAGCCTATCCGCTTGCCAAGCATGTAAGCGCCGACGAGGCCAGCGACACCTGCATTGATGTGCACCACGGTGCCGCCCGCGAAGTCGAGCGCACCCCACTGCCAGAGCAAGCCCGCCTTGGCGGTGAGTTCATCGACAAGCTTCGGATCGGTGTAAGCATCGGGACCCATCCAGAACCAGACCATGTGAGCCATCGGCGCGTACGCGAACGTGAACCAGATCACCATGAAAATCAGCACCGCGGAAAACTTCATGCGTTCCGCGACCGCGCCGAGTATCAGGCAGCAAGTAATCGCCGCAAAGGTTGCTTGAAACGCGACGAACACCAGCTCGTACATCGGTGTGGCTTTGCTGAAGGTCGCACCCATCGCGAATTCGCCCTTCATCGCGTCAAACGTGCCTTTCAGGAACAGCCGGTCAAAGCCGCCGAAGAATGCGTTGCCTTCCGTAAACGCGAGGCTGTAGCCGTAAACGCACCACAGCACCGTGATCAGCGAAAAGACGACGAACACCTGCATCAGCATTGACAGCATGTTTTTGCTGCGCACGAGACCGCCATAGAAGAGCGCCAGGGCGGGCACGCTCATCAACAGCACCAATGCGGTTGCCGTGAGCATCCAGGCGGTATCGCCTTTGTTGGGCTGCGGCGTGGGCGCTGCGGTTGCTGTCGCTGCAGCAGGCGCCGCCGCTGCTGCGGGCGCTTCGGCCGCGGGTTTATCCGCTGCCTTGTCTTGTGCGACGACCGGCAGTGCGGTGCCGAAGCTGAATGCGCCGACCAGCGCGAGTACAGTTAATAGACGTTTCATTGTGAGTTCTCCCTTATATCGCATCGGCGCCGGTTTCACCGGTGCGGATGCGATAAACCTGTTCGAGTTCAAACACGAAAATCTTGCCATCGCCGATCTTGCCGGTATTGGCCGATTTCTCGATGGCCTCGATGACTTGATCGAGCATTTCACTCTTGATGGCAGCCTCGATTTTTACCTTGGGCAAAAAATCCACCACATATTCCGCGCCGCGATACAACTCGGTGTGGCCCTTCTGCCGCCCGAACCCTTTGACTTCGGTGACGGTGATACCCTGCACGCCGATCGCGGACAGCGCCTCCCGCACTTCGTCAAGCTTGAAAGGCTTGATGATTGCAGTAACTAATTTCATGTGGGTTCCTTTAACTTGATCTAACGAGATATTGGTATAAGCAGCTAGAACTTGTAAATGGCCTGGACGCCAACCGAGTTTTGATTATTGCTTGCCGTCGTGTTGTTTGAATCGATGAAGGCCGGCACATTCGAACGGTCACCGCGGATTTCCGCGCGCAGATCGAGATTTTTGATCGGTGTATAGCCGAGCGTCAGGGTCGCCTCTTTCCATTTCTGCGCGACACCGGTGCGATAGCCGTCGCCATCGTCGAAGTATTCGGCGCGGAACGACAATCGCCATTGCTCATTGAATTGGTAATTGGCATAGCCTGCCACGCCTTTCCACGTCGACTTGGTGGCGGCGTTAGGCGTGACGGTCGCGGTGTTGTCCTGCGTGGCGTAGTCGTAGTTAAGGATCAGCGTGAGCTTGTCGGTCGCGTTGTAGGTCGCCACCAGATCAATGAGATTTCTTTGCCCCTCGGGGCCGGTTCCAACGAGGCCGCCGACCCGCTCCTTGCCAAAATGCCCCATGGCGGCGAGCGAAAATGCCTTGGTCGGCGTGAACAAGCCGCCGAGCTCGAGCGTCTTCGATGAATTGGTGTCCTTAATCGCATCCCAACCCTGGTTAACGCCGCCAATGAGGGTGAACGTGTCGGTCGCCGCATAGCTCGCCCGCAACCCAGTGTGAGTGAACGGGATCGCGTAACCAAACAGGATCGAGCGCGAATAGTTGGAGTTGGCCGTACTGTTGATAACCTCCGCCCCGGCCGATGTTACGAATTTGCCCGCGATAACCGTGACCGGCCCGGTCGCGTACTGCGCAAAGGCTTGGGTGATGTCCCAGTAGTCCTTCTTGCACGTGCCAGTCGCGGTTAACCCGGTGGCGAGATTACAGCCGGTGCCGGTGTTGGGATTAGTGGCGTAAGGTGCGATGACATTTGCGTCGTTACCAAGGGTCACGTTCAGCACCCCGCCAAAGCCTTCCTTCGGCTGCTTAGCGAAGGTGAAAGCGGCTTGGTGAAGTTTCAGCGCATTACGCTTGTAGTCAAATACTCTGTTCGGCCCGCCAGCGGTCACGCCAGGACCGGCGGGCGTCGTATTGAATGCGCCACTGCCGGACAAATGCGTGTAGCCGACGTCGAAATAACCGGTGAGATCGAAGCCCAAGATGGAGAGGATCGGCGGGCTTTCAGGGGGTTTGTCCTCGGCAGGTTTGGCATCTGCCGGTTTGGCATCGGTAGCGGGCGCGGCCTGCCCAAACGCAAAGCTAGGAAGCACGAGTACTGCAGCAAACGCGCCGGCCTTGAGCACTCTCTTGAACATGATCATCCCTTTCAATTGTTAAGCAATTTGTCTTATTACGGAGGACGCCATAAGCACGTATCGTGCCAATAAATAAACTATTGATTTATAAATAACAATTGCCACAATGCTGTCATCGGGAAAGAATTTTTCGCACTGAGATGATGCGTAACAGAAGGGGTGCGCACCAGTGTAGTGCTCCCGTGATTTTGCGATGCGGCGACAAGTGCGCGGGCGGCAACTTTTGTTATTCTGGCAGTACGCATAACGAGATTCCGCGTTACGCGGTGGTAAATTAGACGGTCATTTTTTTGGAGTTCATAGATGCTCAATCAACAGCTAATCGATGAAATCAGCGCCAAAGTCAGGGGGATTCTGGCCAACAGTCCGGCGCGCGACATTGAAACCAACCTGCGAGCAATGCTCGCCGCGATGTTCGCGCGACTCGATCTCGTCACGCGGCATGAATTCGACGTTCAAACCGAGTTGCTGTCGCGCACGCGCGAAAAACTCGCCGAGCTTGAAGGTAGGCTCGCTGATCTTGATAAAAAGCGCGACGCCTGAGGCGGAACATCGGTAACTTGGCAGGAGCTGCCCGCTCTTCGCTCGATTCTTAGCGGGCGTTTGCGCGCGACCATCTATGACTTAAGGCCTAAGTACGTTTGTGGTAGCCCGGCGTTAAACGCTCATCGCAACTCTGAACCCGGGCTTTGCCCCGGTCGCCGATGTCACTCGCCGTGCTGTATAGCCGCTCGCTGGCAGGAATGGATGCGCCGCTAGTTACGGTCGAGGTACACCTCGCCAACGGGTTGCCGAGTTTCACCATCGTCGGCCTGCCTGAGGCGGAGGTCAAAGAAGCCAAGGACCGCGTGCGCGCCGCATTGCAGAACGCACGCTTCGAATTCCCGGCGCGGCGCATCACGGTCAATCTGGCGCCGGCCGACCTGCCGAAAGAAAGCGGGCGCTTCGATCTGCCGATTGCACTGGGCATTCTCGCGGCGTCGGGCCAGTTGCCCGCCGATCGTCTTGCCGAATACGAATTTGCGGGCGAGCTTGCGTTAACCGGAGAACTGCGTCGCATACGCGGTACGCTGGCGATGATGTACGGTGCGAGTCGCGATCATCGTGCGTTCGTCGTGCCGCACGAGAACGCGGCGGAAGCGGCATTGGTCGAGGGTGCAAAGGTATACGCTGCGCGCAACCTGCTTGAGGTCTGCGCGCATCTCGCGGGCCGCGAACTGCTCGCGCTCTGCCGCGAAGTGCCGGTGCCGGCGCGCGAACCCGGCCCCGATCTCGCCGATGTCAAAGGTCAGGCGCACGCCAAACGCGCATTGGAAATCGCCGCCGCGGGCGGGCACAGCCTGATCATGGTCGGGCCGCCGGGTGCCGGCAAAACGATGCTGGCGACGCGGTTGCCCGGCATTTTGCCGCCGATGACGCAGGACGAAGCGCTGGCGTCGGCGGCGATGCAATCGCTGGGCAGCGCCGGATTCGACGTGCGCAACTGGCGGCAACGGCCATTTCGCGCGCCGCATCACACAGCGTCCGGGGTGGCGTTGGTCGGCGGTGGCGGCAATCCGCGTCCGGGTGAAGTTTCGATGGCGATGCACGGCGTGCTGTTTCTCGACGAATTGCCGGAATTCACACGCAACGTGCTCGAAGTATTGCGCCAGCCGCTCGAATCCGGCCGTGTGACGGTATCGCGTGCCGCGCGGCAGGCGGAATTTCCCGCCGAGTTTCAGCTGGTCGCGGCGATGAATCCGTGCCCATGCGGATATCTCGGACACTACAGCGGCAAGTGCCGTTGCACGCCGGACCAGGTTGCCCGTTACCGCTCGAAAATTTCCGGCCCCCTGCTCGACCGCATTGACATCCAGATCGAAGTGCCGGCGGTGGCCGAAAAGGACCTGGTGGGCGTGGCCGGCGGCGAGCCCAGCGACGTGGTGCGCGCGCGCGTGGAAGTCGCATACCGCCGCCAGTTGGAGCGCCAGGGCAGGCCTAATTCAAAACTAACAACGCGCGAAATCGACACGCATTGCGCGAGCGATGAATCCGGCGCGACACTGCTCAAGCAGGCGATCAGCCGGCTGGGCCTGTCGGCGCGCGCCTATCATCGCGTGCTGAAGGTGGCGCGTACCATCGCCGATCTGGCGGGAGACCGGTCGATCACGGGGGGACAGATCGCGGAAGCCATTCAGTTCCGGCGGTTCGACCGGCGCTAAAGTCGGCGCGCATTGCGCGACTATAATCGACGCATGAGCCTGCCACGATTGTCTTTGCGTCCATGCCGGGCGTGACCTCACAGCAACAAGCCGACCGCGCAACGCTGGTGCTCGCCGCGATGCTGGCAGGTCTTGCCACACTCGGCCCGTTCGCCATCGATACGTATATGCCGTCGTTTCCGGCGATAGCGCGCAGTTTCGATGCGACGCCGTTAGAAATGCAGCAGACGCTGTCGGCGTATTTGCTGCCGTTTTCGTTCATGATGCTGTTTCACGGCGCGCTCACCGATTCGTTCGGGCGCCGGCCGGTGATTCTGGTCGGTTTGGTGATTTTTGTGTGCGCGTCGATCGGTTGCGCGCTGGCGCAGAGTCTGCCGCAACTCTTGATGTTCCGCGCGCTGCAGGGCATGTCGTCGGGCACCGGCATGGTGGCGGGACGCGCGATGATACGCGACATCTATCCCGGGCATCAGGCGCAACGCGTGATGTCGATGGTGACCATGATCTTCGGTCTCGCGCCCGCGGTGGCGCCGATACTCGGTGGCTGGCTCGAGGTCTGGTTCGGCTGGCGCTCGATATTCGTGTTTCTCGCGCTGTTTGCGGCGTTGATGTACGCGACCTGTCATTTCCGGCTGCAAGAATCGCTGCCGCCGGCGCGCCGCCAGCCATTTGCCGTGCGTCCGCTGCTGGTCAATTATCTCAAGTTGCTCGGCAGCCTGCGCTTTGCGCTGCTGTCATCCGCGATCGCGTTCAATTTCGCTGGATTTTTTCTGTATATCGCCTCCGCGCCGGCGGTGATCTACGACCTCCTCGGCCTCGATGCTAACCAGTTCGGGTGGTTATTTGTGCCGGGCATTGCGGGGGTCATCATGGGCGCGTTTCTGTCTGGACGGGTCGCTGACAGTCTGCCGCCGCAGCGCACTGTGCGCTACGGATACGCGATCATGTGTGCGGCCGCGTTATTCAATCTTGCCTACAATATGGCATGGTTGCCGGCGCTGCCGTGGACCGTGTTGCCGGTGATGGTGTACACCGTCGGCATGTCGCTCGCGATGCCGAGCATTTCGCTGATGGTGCTCGATCTATTTCCGGATAATCGCGGGCTCGCGGCGTCGTTGCAGGCTGCGCAGCACAGTTTCTTTATCGGGTTGACCGCCGGCCTGCTGTCGCCCTACGTGTCAGGCAGCGGGCGCGGGCTGGCGAGCGGCATGATCGTGCTGCTCGCATGCGGATTAGCGTGTTGGCTGGCATATCGGCGCTTGACCAGGGAGGCCGGGCAGGCATGAACGAAATTTCAAATTGGCGCGAGGAGAAACGCGCCGCCTATTTGTATCGCGTGGTTGCCCAATGCGAGGCCGGCACGCCGCGGCAAAAACTTTTTCTCGGGCTGGCGGGTGAAGCCGAAGGCCAGGCCGCGATCTGGGAGAAGAAAGTGCTTGCCACCGGCGCAAGCGTGCCGCTATTTACGCCCGACGTGCGTTCACGCGTGGTCGCAGGCCTGGTGCGGCGCCACGGCGCGCGGCGTTTGCGTACCGTGCTCGCGGCGATGAAGGTGCGCGGCATGTCGGTCTATGCGAGCGGTTCCGGGCAGGTCGCCTCGCATCAACTGGACGACGTCGGGCATCACCGCGGTTTGTCGGGCGGCGGCAATTTGCGCGCCGCCGTGTTTGGCGTCAACGACGGCCTCATTTCCAATGCCAGTCTTATCCTGGGGGTGGCGGGGGCGAACGCGGACAGCGCGACGATATTGTTAACCGGTATCGCGGGCCTGGTCGCGGGCGCATTTTCGATGGCTGCCGGCGAATACGTATCAGTGCGCTCGCAGCGCGAGATGTACGAATATCAGATCGGGCTTGAACGCGACGAGCTGGCCGAGTATCCCGAGGAAGAAGCCCACGAGCTCGCGCTGATTTACGAGGCGCGCGGGGTGGGGAGTGATGAGGCGCTGCGCATGGCGACGCAAATCATCGCCGATCCGGAGCGCGCGCTTGATACCCTTGCGCGCGAGGAACTCGGCCTGAATCCCGAGGACCTCGGCTCGCCGTGGGGCGCGGCGCTGTTTTCATTTATCTCGTTTGCCATTGGCAGCTCGATTCCGTTGCTGCCGTTTTTCTTCGGCCTCGGCAGCGCGAACTTGCCGGCGGTCATTGCACTTACCGGCGTTGCGTTGTTCGCGGTCGGCGCAACGCTGTCGCTCTTCACCGGGCGCAGCGCGCTTATGAGCGGCGTGCGCATGCTCGCGATTGGCGCCGCGGCGGGCGGCGTAACTTACATGATTGGAAAGCTGTTGGGCGTCGGCCTGGCGTGACAGCCCGGATTGAGGAACGAGGATTGAGGATTGAGTAACAGCATCGCGATCTGCTTTTGCTTAATCCTCAATCCTGCTCTTAACACTGTTCCCATGGCAGCCCGGCAAATCGCCAGCCGGTTTTCTCGCCGCGATGGTGTTTGTCGTCGAGCTCGCCTTCAAAACCGTGCAGCACGTTGTAGACCTTGGTGAACCCGGCTTCTTCCAGCGCGCGCCCGGCATCAAGCGAGCGGTTGCCGCTGCGGCAGATCAACACCACCGGGCGGTTGACGCTGGTGGCTTTTTTCACGTGCGCGACAAAATCCGGATTGATGTCCCAGTTCGGCCCGTCGTTCCACGCCACATGAATCGCGCCGGCCGGGTGGCCGACGAACAGGAATTCCATCTCGCTGCGGCAGTCGATGAACACTGCGTCCGGAGTGCGGCGCAGGAAGTCGTGCGCCTGTTTGGGTTCGAGGTGTTCCATTCGATTTCCCCTTTGCCGTGACAGTGGTTAATTGGTTAATAGTATATAGCGATGGCCGGTGCGCCAGAATCAACGGTGTTGTCGCGGCTGCTGGCTGGGTGGCGCCGTGGTCACACTTCCCTGATCTCGAAGTCATGCGTTATCAATGCGGTCTTGCCGAGCATGATAGAGGCCGAGCAGTATTTTTCCGCCGACAACTGGATCGCCCGCTCGACTTGTTGCGCTTTCAAATTCTTGCCGCTGACGATGAAATGCAGATGGATGCTGGTGAACACTTTGGGGTCTTCGGGGGCGCGTTCCGACTCGATTTCGACCACGCAATCGGCGATTGCCGCGCGGGACTTTTTCAGGATATGCACGACATCGTAAGCGGTGCAGCCACCGGTGCCGATCAGCACCGTCTCCATCGGACGCATGCCGAGATTGCGCCCGCCGCCCTCCGGCGCGCCGTCCATGACGATGGCGTGGCCGCTGCCCGATTCGCCGACAAAACAAACGTCTTCAATCCACTTGATTCTGGCCTTCATGCCGGTCCCCGATAATTCAAAGCGATCTTAACCGATACCAGATCAATCCCAAAACTTCACGGCAAAACGTCGCGCTCTGGTCCAACCCGTCGCTGCCCGGCAAAAACGCCGTAAAACCCGCCGCGCGTTGCGTCGTGAAGCCGGTTGGCGACGGAATCACCGTGAAGCCCGCTTGTTCGAACGCATACCGCGCGCGCGGCATATGCCATGCATGAGTGACCAGATAAATACGACGGATCCGGGCTGCGCTCAAAATCGCATGACTGTTGCGGGCGTTTTCGAGCGTATTGGCGGAAGCCGACTCGCTCCAGGCGACCGGGACATGTCACTCATCCCGCAGCAGGGACCGCATTTGCGTCGCCTCGGCAGTGGCGTGTCCAAGCGGATTGCCGCCCGACACGAGAATTGGCTTGCCGCTGCGCCGATAGAGCAGCGCCGCATAACGCAGCCGTTCGAGCGAGCCGGTACTGACCGTGTCGCCGCCGTATTCAGGCGCCTCCGGATACGTGCCGCCACCGAGCGCTACCAGCCAGGTCGCCATCGGCGGTAACAGCCAGGTCGCGATCTCCGATGTCAACAGGGTGGGTTGGCGGCTGCTGGCGGCGGGCCCGCGCGCCGGATTGTGATCCAGACGGTTGTTTTCACGCCTACTTGCGGGCCTTGCGCCGGACTTGCAACGCCTGACCCTGGACGATTAGAATAGCCGCGTGA
>JAYVME010000176.1:0-5089 GCA_043759115.1 Betaproteobacteria bacterium
GGATCGAGGGCAATAATAAATTGTTGCGGCCGATGGTCGAGGCAGCCGCCAGGAAATACGCAAAAGAGAAGAACATCACGCCGCGCGATTGCGCGAAGGCGACTTGATGCTGTGAAGGGAGAAGGGTGGGTAAGCCTTTGCACTTTCCCTTCCCCCTTCACGCATTCACCCTTCCCTTGTTCTACTGATGTCAGCAATTCTCCAACCCGAAACCGCGCGCGCCCTGCTCGCGGTCAACAACATCGAGGTCATTTACGATCACGTGATCCTGGTGTTGAAGGGCGTGTCGCTCGAAGTGCAAGAGGGCAAGATCGTCGCCTTGCTGGGTGCCAACGGCGCCGGCAAATCGACGACGCTGAAATCGATTTCGAATCTGCTCCGCGCCGAGCGTGGCGACGTGACCAAGGGCTCGATTGAGTTTCGCGGACAGCGTATCGATCAGTTAAGTCCGTCGGAACTGGTCAAACGCGGCGTGGTGCAGGTAATGGAGGGGCGGCATTGTTTTGCCCACCTCACGGTCGATGAAAATCTTTTGACCGGCGCATTCACGCGTAGCGGGCGCGGCGATATCAGCGCCGATCTGGAGAAGGTCTATGCCTATTTTCCGCGCTTGAAGCAGCGGCGCGCCAGCCAGTCGGGCTATACGTCGGGCGGCGAACAGCAGATGACCGCAATCGGGCGCGCGCTGATGGCGCGGCCGTCGATGATCCTGCTTGACGAGCCGTCGATGGGGCTGGCGCCGCAGATCGTCGAGGAAATTTTCGGAATCGTGCGCGACTTGAACCAGAAAGAGCGCGTAAGTTTTCTGCTTGCCGAGCAGAACACCCATATCGCATTGCGTTTCGCCGATTATGGTTACATCCTTGAAACCGGCCGCGTGGTGATGGATGGCAGCGCCGCGGAACTGTCGACTAACGAAGACGTCAAAGAGTTTTACCTCGGCTTGAGCGCGGGCGCGCGCAAGAACTACCGCGATTCGAAGCACTATCGGCGGCGCAAGCGCTGGCTGGCTTGAAAAGCGATTAACCGCCTTGGCGGTTCAATCAGGTTTAGTGATGGAATTCTTCGACAAACTCGAAACGCGCGACCCGCAGCAGCGCGAAGAGCAGCAATTCGCTGCCATCCGCGCGCAGATTGCCAACGCGCAGAAGAAAGCGCCGTATGTCGCGCGTTCGCTCGCCGGCGTCAACGCGGCCGCTATCACGGACCGCGCCGCGCTCGCGACATTGCCGGTTACGCGCAAATCCGATCTGATCGATTTGCAAAAAGCGCATCCGCCTTTCGCCGGCATGACCGCCCTGCCGCTGGCGGCGCTCGGCCGCGTGTTCATGTCGCCGGGCCCGATGTTCGATCCCGAAGGCAAACGCGCGGACTACTGGCGGCTCGCGCGCGCGATGTTTGCCGCCGGGTTTCGCGCGGGCGAGCTTGTGCACAACACATTCTCGTACCATTTCACGCCGGCCGGGTTCATGGCGGACATGGGTGCGCACGCACTCGGTTGCGCGGTGTTCCCGGGCGGCACCGGGCAAACCGACATGCAGGTTGCCGCCATCGCAAGTCTCAAGCCGCAGTGCTACATCGGCACACCGTCGTTTTTGCGCATCATTCTCGAGAAAGGCGACGAACTGAAAGCCGATGTGGCCAGCGTGAAAAAAGCGCTGGTGTCGGCCGAAGCGCTGCCAGCGAGTTTGCGCGCGTGGTTTAACGAGCGCGGTGTTGCCACGCTGCAATGCTACGCGATTGCCGATCTCGGGCTGGTCGCCTATGAGTCACCCGCGCGGGAAGGCATGATCGTCGACGAAGGCGTTCTCCTCGAACTCGTGCGTCCCGGCACCGGCGACCCGGTCGCGGCCGGCGAAGTCGGCGAAGTCGTGGTGACCACGCTGACCCCCGAGTATCCGCTGCTGCGCTTCGCGACCGGCGATCTGTCCGCAACTTTGCCGGGCGTGAGCCCGTGCGGGCGCACCAACATGCGCATCAAGGGCTGGCTGGGGCGCGCCGACCAGACGGCGAAAGTAAAGGGCATGTTCGTCAAGCCCTCACAAATGGCGGACATCGCGAAACGCCATGGCGAGGTCCGCAAGTACCGGCTCGTCATCGCTCACGACGACAAAAAAACCGACTACATGACGCTGCATTGCGAAATTGACGGCGCCGGCGACGCCGCGCTCGCGGGTAAAATCGCGGCGACGATACGCGATATCTGCAATCTGCGCGGCGAAGTCGCGTTCAAGCCTGCCGGCTCGTTGCCGAACGATGGCAAAGTGATCGACGACACCAGGAAGTACGACTAATATTGTAACCGCCGATGAACGCCGATTCACGCCGATAAAAGATGAAAAGCCAATGCCACATAAAAGCTTGGTTTTATCCGCGTTCATCGGCGTTCATCGGCGGTTGCTTGTCGCTTGGTTTTTTTGAAATCGGGTTCAACTTCTCATGCAAATCAAAAACAGCGTATTCCTGATTCCCGGCGGCGCGTCCGGTCTGGGTGCGGCGACCGCGAAACATCTGGTCGCCGCGGGCGGCAAAGTGTTGCTCGCCGATCTCAACCGGGAGGCGGGTGAAAAATTCGCGGCCAGTCTCGGCGATCATGCAAAATTCGTGGTCGCGGATGTGACCAATGAATCGCAGGTGCAGAACGCGGTTGATCTCGCGGTGCAAACCTTCGGCGCGGTGCACGGGCTCATCAACTGCGCCGGCATCGCACCCGGCGAGCGCGTCGTCGGCCGGCAAGGTCCGCACAAGCTGGAGACTTTTAGCCGCGTGATCAACATCAACCTTGTCGGCAGTTTCAACACGCTGCGGCTGGCCGCCCACGCGATGGCCAAAAACACACCGAACAGTGACGGCGAGCGCGGCGTGATTATCAACACGGCATCGATCGCCGCCTACGAAGGTCAGCTCGGCCAGGCCGCCTACAGCGCATCCAAGGGCGGCATAGTCGCGATGGCGCTGCCGATCGCGCGCGAACTCGCGACGCTGGGCATCCGCGTCATGACGATAGCGCCCGGCATCTTCGACACCCCCATGCTCGCCGCCATGAGTGACGAAATCCGCGCCTCACTCGGCGCGCAGGTGCCGTTCCCGTCGCGTCTCGGCCAGCCGGAAGAATACGCGCGGCTGGCGGCGTTCATTATCGAAAATCCCATGCTCAATGCCGAAGTCATCCGTCTCGACGGCGCGATTCGCATGACTGCCAAGTAGGTAAAGGGTAAAACGGTAAGCGGTAAGCCGTCAGACCTCGCGGTTCACCGTTAACCGCTTACCGCTCACCATTTACTGTTCACGGAACTTTTTATGACTTATCAAAACATCATTCTCGAACACGCGGAAGCCGGACAGATAAGCGTGCTCACGGTCAACCGGCCGAAGGCGCTTAACGCGCTTAACGCGGCGACGCTCGACGAGTTGGCGCACGCCATCGCGCGTGTTGCCGAAGATGCCGGCGCGCGCGTGCTGCTTGTTACCGGCGCGGGCGACAAGGCGTTCGTTGCGGGTGCCGATATCAGCGCGATGCGGCCGATGAGCACGCTCGAGGCGTACGCATTTTCGGAGAAGGGTATGCGCGTGATGCAGGCCATCGAGGCGTTGTCGATTCCGGTCATCGCGCTGGTGAACGGCTACGCGCTCGGCGGCGGCTGCGAGCTGGCGATGGCGTGCGACTGGATCATCGCGTCCGAGCGCGCGGTGTTCGGTCAACCCGAAGTAAATCTCGGCATTCCCCCCGGCTTCGGCGGCACGCAGCGGCTGGCGCGCCTCATCGGCCGCGCGCGCGCACTTGAACTCATCACCACCGCGCGCCAGATCAAAGCGGACGAAGCGCTGCGTATAGGCCTTGCCAATCACGTCGTCCCCGGCGCGCAGTTGATGGAAAAAGGCTTTGAAATGGCGCGGCTGATTGCGGCGAAAGGACCGGTCGCGGTGCGCGTTTCCAAGCAGGCCGTGCAGCGCGGACTCGATCTCGATCTCGCCAACGGCTGCGTGCTGGAGACGAGCCTGTTCGCATTTGCGTTCGGCACGACCGATTGCAAGGAAGGCATGACGGCTTTTCTCGAAAAGCGCGCGGCGAAATTCGAAGGTAAGTAAAGCTTCGCCGCCAAGGACGCAAAGGACGCCAAGGAACAACAAAGGCATAGAATAATGGCCGTGCCTAAAGGCGTTTTGAGCCAGTTAGCTTTTTTCTGTTTTTTTGATTTGATTTTCCTTCGCGTCCTTCGCGTCCTTTGCGGCAAGGCTTTAGAGGTTAAATAGATATGTCAAATCACCCGATCAGTCGTTACCCGGTGCCGAAACTGGCCGACCTGCCGCAGGACATGCGGCAGCGCATCGAGAAGGTGCAGGAAAAAGCCGGCTTTATTCCCAACGTGTTCATCACGCTCGCGCACCGGCCGGCCGAGTTCCGCGCGTTCTTCGACTACCACGACGCGCTGCTCTTGAAAGACAGCGGGCTCACCAAGGCCGAGCGCGAGATGATCATCGTCGCGACGAGTGCGGCTAACCAGTGCCATTACTGCGTGATCGCGCACGGCGCAATTCTGCGCATCTACGCCAAAAATCCGCTGATCGCCGACCAGGTCGCGGTCAACTACCGCAAGGCCGATCTCGCGCCGCGCCAGAAAGCGATGCTGGATTTCGCGCTCAAGGTCGCGCTCGATTCGCACCAAATTCAGGACGCCGATTTTCCGCCATTGCGCGAGCTCGGATTTTCCGACGAGGACATCTGGGATATTGGCGCAATCGCGGCGCTGTTTGCGCTGTCGAACCGCATGGCAAACCTGATTAACATGCGTCCCAACGACGAATTTTACCTGCTGGGGCGCGCCCCCCGACCGTAGTCCGGCGTCGGTGCACTACAGTGCGCGTGCACGCGGGGGCGTCTGTGGCGCCGATGCTATAATCGGCGGAAATGCCGGGCGCCAAAAGCGCATGGCGCCGATCAAGAGGGCCCGCTTATCCCGGACCGCGCGAGACCCCACGAAGGTGATGCTATGGACATGCAGGATATTCCTGACGCCGACCCGCAGGAAACCCAGGAGTGGCTGGAAGCGCTCGACAGCGTGCTAAAAAACGAAGGCACGCAGCGCGC
>JAYVME010000177.1:0-5056 GCA_043759115.1 Betaproteobacteria bacterium
GTCGTGGAGTGTCCACGACATGATAGAAGTGCGGCGCCGCGGGATTCCGTCCGCGGTAATCTGCTCCGAGCCTTTCGTTCAGCTCGGCCGCACGCAGGCAAAAGTGCTCGGCGTGCCGGACCTGCCGCTGATCATCATCAAGCACCCGCTCGGCGGCCTGGCGCTGGACGACGTAAAGGCGCGCGCCGATTCGGCACTCGCCCAGCTGCTCGACGTGCTGCGCGAGCGCGCCGCATGACGAATTTCGCGGAGCTCGCGGGCACACCGGGCGCAGCACTCGACGTGCCGGATGACCTGGAGCAGGCGAACGAGGCTTGCCGCGCGCGCGGCTGGACCGACGGGCTGCCGATTATTCCGCCGACGGCAGAGCGCGTGGAGCGCATGCTTGGCTTTTGCGACCGCCCGTGGGACGCCGCGATCGCCAGCTTGCCGCCGCGCTGGGGCGAGGCCACGCCGTTGCGGCTGGCGGCCAATGCAGTCATGGCGGGATGCCGTCCCGAATACTTCCCGATCTTCATGCTCGCGCTCGAAGCGATGTGCGAAGAGCCGTTCAATCTTTACGGCATACAGGCGACGACACACCAGTGCGCGCCGCTCGTGATCGTCAACGGGCCGATCGGGCGCGAACTCGGAATCAATTCAGGTCACAATGCCTTCGGGCCGGGAGTGCAAAGCAACGCCACCATCGGCCGCGCGATCCGGCTGGCATTGATCAACATCGGCGGCGCGATTCCGCGTATCGGCGACATGGCGACGTTCGGCTCGCCGGCGAAGTACACCTACTGCGTGGCGGAGAACGAGGCGGAAAGTCCGTGGGAGCCGCTGCATGTCGAGCGCGGATTTTCACGCGAGGCGACGACCGTGACCGTCTTCGCCGCGGAAGGGCCGCACAACATCAACGATCACGAAAGCACGACCGCGCAAGGCATCCTGAAAATGGTCGCCGGAACCATGGCGATCACCGGCGCGAACGACGTGTATTACGCTGCCCAGCCGCTGGTGGTTTTCGGTCCGGAGCATGCCGCCACGGTGGCTGCCGGCGGGCTCTCGAAGGCGGATGTGCAGCGATTGCTCTTTGAGAACGCACGCCTGCCGCTCGGCAGGTTCTCGCCCGAAAATATCGATCGCCGCTTCCGTGTCACATTTGCGGAACGCTTCGCGACGGCGGATCTCGACGCGCTGGTGCCGGTCGTCCAGCGGGCGGAGGATATCGCCATCATCGTGCTTGGCGGCGCGGGCAAACATTCGGCGTACATTCCGACTTTCGGCGGAACGCGCTCGGTGACCCGCGCGCTCGTCCGCGCGGACGGCGAATTCGCGCGTTCGATAAACGAGATGAAAGCTCACTCAGGGAGTTAGACGCCTGTTCGGCTGTTGCTCGGGCGGCCGCTCTATCGTGCGCTTCGACCCCGACGGCCGACGAACTGCTGTTTTGGCGGCGATGCTCAACGTTTCAACTCCCGGGAAGATCGTGTATATCCGGGAAGAACAGATCCTTCCACGAGTTCGCACGATTCTTGAGCGAGCCGATTTCGTGCATGAACTGCGCGTACTTCAACGTATTCTGCGGCACCATGGTGATCACGTTCTTCGGATCGTTCAGCGTGGCCATGATCTCTTCGATGGTCTCGCCTTTACCGCCGATCGAATCGTAATAAATCTGCGCCGCGCCGCGTTTGTCCTTGTTGATGTAATCGATCGCATCCTTAAGGCCGCGCAAAAGCGCCTTGTAGGTAATCGGGTTCTCATCCCTGAACTTCCGCGTCGCCGAGAGCATGGTGAAGGTCGTCGAGCCGCCCATCACGTCGTCCGACGATAATATCGTGCGCACGCGCGGGTCCTTGAGTTCGCGGGCGTGGAACGGCACCGAGGTGAAATGCAGGTCGACCTCGCTGATACCCGAGAGCAATGCGGCGACGCCGTCAGGATGCGACATCGAGACCGTGTATTTGTCGTAGCGGAACGTTTCCTTGGGACCGAATTCCTTGCGCGCCGACATCTGCATGATGATCGCCGGAATCGATACCTTGACGCCGTTAAGCGCGATCTTGTCCTTTTCAGTGACGTCCCGCAGTGACTTGATATTGGGGTTAGTCGTATTGAGATATCCGGGTAGCGAGCTCATCGCGGCGATACCCATGACATCCGTGGTGCCGCGCGTGCGATCCCACAGGAAGAGAAACGAGGGCGGCCCCGCGGCGTGCAGATGTGTAGCGCCCGATAGCAGGGCGTCGATCGCCACCGCGGCACCGCCGAGGTTGACGTACGAAACCTTGAGGTTTGCATAGCCCAATTCCGCGGCACGCTTCTCTATCGATTTTTGCTTCTCCATCACCAGCAGCGGCAGGAAGGCGATGCCGCCGGCACCTTTCGGTATGCGGAGTTCAGGCACTTCGGCCGCTGTTGCAGCCCAACCCTGGACCGCAAGCACAGCGCCGAGAATTGCACATACCGATGTTTTCATGGCCGACCTCCTCCTTGTTATTTTCAATCTCCGCCGTATTGTAGCGCTCACACCGGAATCGTAAGCGCGATCAATTCGCGACAATCGGCAAGCCGCTCGAACGCCCAGCACTTTTTGATGATCTGGTCGGCACGCTCGGGCGCGATCACGCGATTGGCGAGGTCGCGAAATTTCTCTTCGAGCTGGGCGTCCGTCATCGGACGCCCGATATTGCCTACTGCATGCTCGACGTGCTTCTTAATGCGCGTGCCGTCGTTCATCGTCACTTCAACCATCACTTCATCGTCGGCGATTTTGGGATTGCTATGCGGCACTGTAAGGTCGCGGATGCGCATCAGAGCGGGATCGGTAATGGCGGCGTCGGTGAATTCGTCGAGCGAGGCACGGCCGCGAACGAGGCCGATGGCGGCCGCATGATAGATCGAGAACTTTCCCTCGAGACCCACTTTCAGGTCTTTCTTCAAACAGAGCTCGAAAACGATAGGTGCGACCTCTAAATCGACCGCTTTGATCAGCGCGGGATCCGGGTGATGTTCCCGGTGGATCTGGATGCAAGCGTCGATGGCAGGCTGAATAACGATGCCGGTCGGGAAAGGCTTGTAGGTATTGTCGAGCAGTTCGTAGCGTTCGCCGAGCTTATTAAGCAGTTTCGACAGATCGCGGTTGGCCGACTGCACGAACGCGAAGCCCCGCGAGCCTTCGATGCCGTGCTCGCCGCTGGTAAAGCCGTTCTCGGCGAGCAACGCCGAAAAATACCCATTCTGTCCGGCGCGGCCCGGGTGCATGGCCTTGGCCATCGAACCGAACGTTTCGCGTACGCCGGCGGATTGCGTTGCGGCAAGACCGAGCGCCCAGACCATCTTTTCCGCGGGCAGGTCGCGCGCCTTGCCGATCGCGGCGGCCGCGCCGAACACGCCGGCTGTCGCCGTGATGTGCCAGCCCGTCTCGTAGTGCCACGGGTAAACCACGTTGCCGACGCGCGAAGTTACCTCGAAACCGAGCACGAACGCGTGCAGAAAGCCGCGCCCGGAAATGGGATTGGCACTGGCATACGCGAACAGCGCCGAGGCCACCGGGCTGGTCGGATGGATATAGTTCTTGGGTAGCGTGTCGTCAAAATCATCGACGTGCGAACTGATGCCGTTGATAAAGGTCGCGTGCAGCGGATCGCATTTTTCGTTCCGGCCGAGCAGATTCGAGACGGCGGGGCCCGAAAAGGGCAAAACGGTCTTGACTGCAATGTCGACGGCCGCATGCCGGCACCCGCCAAACGCAGCGGCAAGATAATTGAGTAGCGCACGTTTCGCTTCGTGCGCGATGTCTTCCGGTATGCTTTCGGGCCGGTGCGCTGCGACCCATTCTGCTAACTGCCGTGTTTCGTTCAAGCGGCTGTGGCCCTTTGATGTTTGAATGAGGTTAGGCGCGGCCGCACTCGATCACGCCCGGATCGAGCGCGTATTCCCGCGCATGCGAGCCTAAGCAGCAAGGGACGCTAAATTAGAACGCATCAGGCATTGGGCGTCAAGCCAAGGGGCGGCCGTCATGGTTATTGACAACGTCCGCCGTGAGTGTAAATTCTGCCTCATTATTGAAGCGAGGAGTGGCGCGTGAAGATCGGATTCATCGGTTTGGGAACCATGGGCGCGAGCATGGCGCTCAATCTTAGAAAAGCGGGCTACGAGCTGGCGGTGAACGATGTGCGGCGCGACGCCGCGGCAGCGCATTTCGAAGCGGGCTGCGCCTGGGCTGACTCGGCGCGCGATGTTGGCCGGGCGAGCGATGTTGTTTTTACATCGCTGCCGGGTCCCAAGGAAATCGAGGCAGTCGCGTTAAGCGAAGAAGGTTTGCTCGCCGGTATGCGTCGCGGTGCGACATGGTTTGACCTTTCCACTAATTCGCCGACGTTGATCCGCAGCCTGCACGAGCGTTTCGCGCAGAACGGAATTGCGGTGCTCGACGCACCGGTGAGCGGTGGCCCGACGGGCGCCGCCAGCGGCAAACTCGCATTGTGGGTCGGCGGCGCGCGGGAGGAGTTCGATCGTTACAAAAAAGTACTCGACGCGATAGGCGACCAGGCAATCTACATCGGCCCGATTGGCGCCGGCTCGGTCGCCAAGCTCGTTCACAACTGCGCTGGCTATGCGATCCAGACTGCGCTCGCGGAGGTTTTCACCCTCGGCGTGAAAGCCGGCGTCGAGCCGCTCGCGCTGTGGCAGGCGGTGCGGCAGGGCGCCTTCGGACGCGCGCGCACCTTCGACCGTCTCGCGGATCAGTTTCTCCCGGGAGTGTACGCGCCGCCATCATTCGCGCTGCGCCTTGCGCACAAGGACGTGACGCTCGCGACGGAACTTGCGCGCGAGCTTAACGTGCCGATGCGGCTTGCCATGCTGGTGCACGCAGAAATGACGGAGGCGCTTAACCGCGGATGGGGCCATCTTGACTCCCGTTCGCCTATGCTTTTGCAGCAGGAGCGGGCGGCTGTCAATATATCGGTGCCACCGCAGGAGATCGCGGAAGCGTTAAAGAACACCTAGTTGACGTTCGGCGTAATTCGGAAATCCACGCGCTCAGGAAATCCGCGCGCATTGCGCG
>JAYVME010000178.1:0-5055 GCA_043759115.1 Betaproteobacteria bacterium
ACCGGGAAGAGCGCCTCGGTTGGTGTATCAAAATTCGATTTCCGACCGAGCGAAATGTGTTTCAGATTTCGATTGCCGTTGACGATGAAAATTGTCGTCCGTCTTTACCCGGCATTGGTTCATCCCGATTCTCCTTGTGCGTGAGACCTGCACACGATTCGTGGCGCGGACGCGCGCAGGTTCATGATCGCCGTCATCAGTGGTGCTGCATGCCCGAATTGCGCGCCTCCTTGGCCTCTGGGTCATTGGTTCCGAGTGCGGTCCAGACGGTGCAATCAATCTGCTTACGCATTAACCAGTCGTGAATCGAAGAATCGACCTGCCACTTTGCCTCCAAGCTGCTCCCTCGTGGCCAGCAGTGAATGTTGGCTGAACTTGTCTCCTCACCCGCCCGCAGGTTGCTGATTGCGGCTGCCAGCGTTGACTGTCGTCAGCGTCCATAGCGTCTGTTGCAGAGGCACACCTTCAACCGATATCATCGAGCATGGCACGCACGTAGGTAGCACCCATCCCCATCTCATCCTTCCCCTTGAAGGGGAAGGTGAGAACTCCGCGATGCTTTAAAACGTTTCCCATTTTCTTCTCGAGTGCCCCCACTCTGGCGGCCCCCTCGTCCCAAAGGCGGGCTCTCCCCGGCGCATTTCATGCGCGAGGGAGGGAAACAAACGTGCGCGCCCGACAACGCACATCTAGTCCGACACATCCGCCGATATCGTCTCCCAACTTAGCGCTCGCATCGCCGCTAAAACTTCCGGCGAAATCGGCATGGCGAATGCCTCCTGGAACCACACCAGCGTCGCTGTCGAGTAAGCGAACAAGCCGATGCCCTCGAACTCTTTGGTCGTTGCCGGGCAGCGGAATTTGGCAATGCAGGTGACAAGCGGCAGGCGCTCTCCTGTAGTGAGGTCAATCGGACCTGCCGGTTCAAGCAGACCGCCACGCTTTATTTTCGAGCGTTGCGTTTGCATCGTGTAACTGACCGGCACAGGCTTGATCAGGCAGGGATCGGGGGGGGTGCCGAATTGCGATGCCGCGACTCGCAACGCGTCAGCCTTGCACTCTTCGTTTATTCTTGGCGTGGGCAGGCCGACGAGCAGGCCTGCATAGGTGAGGCATTGCTGCAACGATGACAGCATGATTCGCGTTCCGCCATCCAACTCGATCCAGGCGGCCGGGTTTGCTTCGGCGAAGGAGATGAGCTTCATGCTGGTGACGGGTAGGCGATGACGTCCGGATTGGCAACGAGTTGAAGCAAAGTTTCCATAAGTTTTCTCAGTACCTGTTGATGCGGTGATCACGCCGCCCGACGGTAACAAGGCAGCCGTCGCGCCCGATGACCGCATAGACATTGAGCTTGGTTTCGACAGCGCGGTAAACGTCCTTGCCCTCCGCTTGCTGCAGTTTCCGGCGCGCGGCCTTGTTGAAGTAGCGCACGGCCGCGCCATGATGGTCGTATTGCGTGGCGCCGTAGGCGTCGAGCAAATCGAGCAACACGGGTGTCACGCCGCGTTGCTGCATGCGGGTTTGGGCGTGATTTGAAACGTCGCCGATCAGCATCTGTATCTCCTTTACGAAGGTTGATGCCGCCATGATGCGGGATAGCAGGCTCAGGGAGTGAGCCTGTGAGTTGCCCCCACCCTGGCGGCCCCTTCGCCCAAAAGGCGGGCTCTCCCTCGCGCATTGCATGCGCAAGGGAGGGGAGCAGAGCACGGGAATGCGTGGAGTCAGCTAAGACTGCGCTCGTAAGCCCACGCGAGCAGCGCGCGGGTGATCACGGCAAGTCCGGGTCGGGGCGCACCGTCACGCATTTGCATAGAGCCGGCGCGCGGCTTCAATCTGCTCGCGGCAACGGGCGCGCAGTTCCTTCGGCGCGAGCACTTTGACTTCGGGCCCGTGGCGCAGAATGTCGCCGATGAGTTCGCGATCGTCGCCGTAGGGAAATTCGAGCACGTAGGAGCCGTCAGGCTCGAAACTTGCGCGTTGCTTCGGGTGCCATTCTTCGGCGGCGATCCAGCGTGCCCGCGCGGGCGTGAACCTGAGTTTGGCCCACGCCCTGGCGCGGCCGGAGAAGATGCCGTAACTTTCGCCGAGCACTTCGTCGAGATCGCGATCGGCAATCTCCTTGGCGGGCTGATCGAGGACTTCCGCCTTGCGAATACCGTCGACGGCGAAGCTGCGGAGGTCGCGGCGCAGGTGGCACCAGGCGTCGAGGTACCAGTTCTCGCGATAGCACGCGAGGCGTTGCGGCGACACGTCGCGTTCGGTGGTCTCGCCGGTGGCACGCGAGTGGAAAGCGATGTGCAGCTGCCGGCGGTTCAGGGGCGCGCTCGCCGCCACCTCGAAGAATTTCGGCTGGGGCGCGCGCCGCCCGACATGCAGGATGCGCACGCGGCGCTTGATTTCGGCAAACGAGTGGTCCGCGCTCGCGAGCAGCGATTTCAACCGCTCCTCAAGCGGGTCGATGTGGCGCTTCAATAGTCCCGGCTGGAGGTTCTCGATCAGGTGCTGCATGGTCAGGAGCGCGGCCGCCTCCGACGCATTGAACCAGAGGCCGGGAAATTCGACGCGCTCGGCTTCGCCGCGCTTGCGGCCAAAATGATAGCCATTCGCTTCGCGGTCGTAAGTGATCGGGGTTTTCATGCGGCTGCGCAGGTATTCGAGATCGCGCTTCAAGGTCGCACGCGAAACCTCGAGTTCATTGAGCAGCGTGTCGAACGACACCATTTTGCGCGCGGCGATCAGCTGCTCGATCTTGAAAATGCGTTCGGTCTTGTTCATGCGCCTCCCTGGCGTCGCGGCGGGCAACACGGCGCATTCAATGTAGCATGGGTGGTGGCTCAGCTGGTGAGCCCGGTGGCAACGGGCTGATACCGATTGACACGTCCTTGCATGGCGAGACGCAAATGAATCCGCCCCGCCGATATCTACTGCTCTTTCAGCTTGATATTGGCCTTCCGTATGACGCTTGCCCACTGGTCCATCTCACGCCGGTAGAACGCGCCGAACTCGGCAGGGCCCAGGTAGTCGGGCTCTACACCGGCGTTGAGAAGCTTTTTCTTCGTTTCATCCAGGGCCAGGATGGCCTTGAGTTCCGCGTGGAGTTTGTCGACGAGCGACGCGGGCGTGCCGGCGGGCACCAGCATGCCGTGCCATTGGACCGTTGCGAACCCCGGAACGGCAGCCTCCGCGATGGTCGGCGTGTCGGGCATGAGAACGCTGCGCACGGCGCCGCTGGTGGCGAGCGCCCTCAATTTGCCGGACCTGATCTGCGGCAGCACCGACGCGATCGTGGCAAGCATGGCCTGGGTATGGCCCCCGAGCAGATCGATCACTGCCGGACCGCCGCTCTTGTACTCGACGATCAGGACATCGATGCCGGCCATGATCTTGAACAGTTCGGTCGCCATGGTGGTGTGGGCGCCCGTGCCGGTACCCGAAAAAATAATCCCCCCCGGTTTGCGCCTGGCGAGCGCGATCAACTCCTGCACCGAGCTGGCGGGCACACCCGGATGGACGACGAGCGCGAGAAACGCGCTGGCGAGCTTCGCAACCGGGACAAATGACTTTACGGGGTCATATGGAAGTTTCCGCAACGCAGGCTGGGTGCTCTGAGACGCGCTGACCAGCAGCAGCGTGTAACCGTCGGCGGTCGCCTTGGCCGCCATTTCCATCGCGATGACCCCGCCTGCGCCGGCGCGGTTGTCCGCGACCACCTGCGTGCCCAATCGTTCGGACAACTGCAGCGCCATGATGCGGCCGACGATGTCGGTGCTGCCGCCCACCGCGGCCGGCAGAATCAAACGCACCGGCCTCGTCGGGTAGGCATCGGCTGCGAGAACGGCGGTGAAGACCGCGGGCACGGCGAAGAACGCAAGCGTGATCAGGGCCCTGGCCAGCGGGGAATTCATGGCCGGCTATTTGGCGCGCTGCGCCAAGACGCGTTTTTCCATGTCCCGCACCCCCTTGACCAGGGTAACGCCGCCCTGACGCAGAAAATCCAGCGGCGAAACGGTAAACATGCGGGACCCGATACGCATGTACTCGCCCATGCGATCCACCGCATCTTCCGTAAGACGTATCGTGTGGCTCATGATTTTGCCGGCGGCCACACCCCTGGTCGCGATCTGCGCGATGGTTTCAAAAACGCCTTTCATGTCGGAAGGCATGCCCATCGATTGCCATAAATCCATGTGGCCAAGATGTATGGCGTCGACGTAAGGCACCGCAAGTATCTCGTCCAGTTTATCCAGGGCCCTGACCTCCTCCACCATCGCTATGACCAGCAGTTCCCGGTTGGCCGCGCGCGACCATTCCGCGGTGTCCGCGACGCCGACGCTGAAATTTCCGGAGCGGCCGCGATTGTAAAAAGTGCGCTCGCCCTGCGGATGAAATCGCGTCCACTTGACGAGATCCCTGAGATCGTCAGCCGTGGTGCATCTCGGCACATGGATACCCTGCGCACCGGCATTGAGGTAATGCAGAACCAGTTCGGGGTTGCGGGGCAGCCGGACGATAGGCGTAATGTCGTGGGACTCCGCAGCCCGGATCATGTGGACGATCTGCTCTTCATTCATGGGCTCGTGTTCGGTATCGATCGTGATGAAGTCGAAACCCACGACGGCGCAGAGCTCGACCAGATCAGGTGACGGGAAGGCGATCCCCGCCCCTATGACGCTCCGATTGGCCGCGAGCTTCGCCTTCGTTTTGTTGACGCGCATTTATGGACTCCTTATCAATGCAAGGTTCGGCAAACGATTTTCCTGATGCGCGGACATCAACGCAGAAATACTTTTTACCGATCGCCCTTGATTCCGGCGTTGCGCAGCGCCATTGGCCAGCGGGCAAACTCGGCCTTCAGCAGGCGGTCGAATTCGCCCGGACCGCCGCCTACCGGATCAGCACCCTGATTGGAAAAACTGTCCCGGACCTCCGGACGCCGGAGTATCAGGTCGGTCGTCTCCGCCAGACGGTCCACGATCGCCGCCGGCGTCCCCCTGCCGGCGAGAAAGCCGAACCAGGTATTGAATTCATATCCTCGCACCCCCTGCTCTTCGA
>JAYVME010000179.1:0-11330 GCA_043759115.1 Betaproteobacteria bacterium
CTCGCCCTTTGCGTACTGTTTCAGGTTCTGCTCGTAGAACTGCCTGACCTCGTCGGCGCTCGTCCCGGTTTGCGCGGCGATCGCGTCGAGCGACAACACCACATATTCGAGGCGTGCCTGCTCCGCAACCTGAAACTCGTTTTGATGCGTGTCATAGTAATTTTTCACGGCACCATCTTCAAGCTTCACTTGCGCGACGAATCTCGCCGGTTCGAGTGTGCTCTGGCTGACTTCACGCTGCTGGGCATTGATGCGCAGCAGGCGCTCTGCAACGGAATCAGGCACGATCGACGTCGCCATATAGGCACCGTTCACGCGTTGCAGCATCAGATCCCGCCGCAAGCTGTTTTCAAAACCGATTTCCGAGGTGCCCTGCCGCTTGAGAATCTCGACGTAGCGGTCGTGGGAGAATTTGCCGCCTTCCTGGAACGCCGGCTGTTCGCGGATGACCTGCTGCAATTGCTCGTCGGATACCAGCACGCCCGCGCGCACCGCCTGGTTGACCAGCAGCCTCTGACGGACTATGCCGTCGAGCACCGCGTAGCGCAGTTCCGGACTATCGAGCAACGCCGGGTCCACACGGTTGCCGACCAGCCGTTGCAGATAGTTCTGGCGCTCCTGCAATGCCTGCGCGAACTCCTGCTGGCTGATGGGCTGGCCGCTGACGGTCGCCATCGGATTGCCGGCATCCCCGGCGCGGAAGTAGGAATCGATGCCAAAAAAAGCGAACGGCAAAAAGATGATCGCCAGCACGAACTGGAGAACTCTTTTGTGTTTATGGACGAGATCAAACATGTGTCACATCACCGTGAAAATTAAGCGCGCATGCTGCTGCATTTTGGCGCGCCGCATGCGCGCCAAAAAAAAGGCGAACGCGGTTCGCCTTTTGTGAATCTGGCGGAGTGGACGGGACTCGAACCCGCGACCCCCGGCGTGACAGGCCGGTATTCTAACCAACTGAACTACCACTCCCATGGTGTTCTGATGCGAGATCCTGGTGGGTGCTGACGGGCTCGAACCGCCGACATTCGCCTTGTAAGGGCGACGCTCTACCAACTGAGCTAAGCACCCGTCACCGCAGGAATCGTTCAAACGCTTGCTGCCACGAATTTGGGGTAGATGCGCGTCGCGCATCTACCCCAAATAGGCAACCATTCAGTCTATCGAATGGGGGGCTAGTTTACAGCATCTTTGAGTGCCTTGCCAGCGCTGAACTTGGGCACGCGTGCCGCCTTGATCTTGATCGCCTCGCCGGTACGCGGATTACGTCCGGTGCGCGCGGCGCGCTTGCCCACCTTGAACGTGCCAAAACCCACCAAAGTCACGCTAGAGCCTTTTTTCAACGTGCCCTTAATCGCGCCCAGCGCTCCGTCAAGAGCCTTCTCGGCGGAAGCCTTGGAGATATCGGCGGATTTCGCGATAGCCTCGATCAGTTCCGATTTATTCACGTAAATCCCCTTTTAAAATTTGCATTAACCCGACAGAAAAACCAGGACTGGAGTAAAGCGGTGACACGCGATTGACGCGGAGCCAGAACCATATTCCTGTGGATGATTTATAGCAAGTGCGAAAACGCGGTGTCAAGCAATCGGCACAAAATAGGCGCGTTCATTTCAATTGCAGTGTGCGAATTGTCACACCGCAATTTTCGCGCCACCATGCGCGGCCGCGGTCAATGCTTGATTGCCACCGCGGTTGCCTGCTCGACAGCCGGCACCGGCGCAACTTCGGTCTTGTCGGGCAACGGCTGGGGCTTGCGCTCGAGCGCCAGTTCGAGCACTTGATCGATCCACTTCACCGGAAGTATATCCAGCTTGTTTTTGATGTTGTCGGGTATTTCCGCAAGGTCTTTAAGGTTCTCCTGCGGTATAAGCACGGTCTTGATGCCGCCGCGATGCGCCGCCAGCAGCTTCTCTTTCAAGCCGCCGATCGGCAGCACTTCACCGCGCAGCGTGATTTCGCCGGTCATCGCAACGTCCGCGCGCACCGGGATTCCCGTGAAGACCGACACCATCGCCGTGCAAATACCAATGCCCGCGCTCGGGCCGTCTTTCGGCGTCGCGCCCTCGGGCAAGTGGATGTGGATGTCGTTTTTCTGGTAAAAATCCTCGTTGATGCCGAGTCTGCGCGAACGGCTGCGCACGACCGATAATGCGGCCTGAATCGACTCCTGCATGACCTCGCCCAGCTTGCCGGTCGTGATCGTCTTGCCTTTGCCCGGCATTACCGCACTTTCGATCGTCAGCAATTCTCCGCCGACTTCAGTCCACGCGAGTCCGGTGACCTGACCGACCTGGTTGTTTTTCTCGGCCAGGCCAAAAGTATAACGGCGCACGCCCAGGAACTTGTCCAGATTGCGCGCATTGACGGCCACTTTTTTCACCGCGGTTTCGCCCTTGCGCACCACCAGCATCTTCACCACCTTGCGGCAGATCTTGGATAACTCGCGTTCAACGCTGCGCACGCCGGCTTCACGCGAATAGTAGCGGATGATGTCGCGCACCGCGCTCTCCGACACCGAGATTTCTTCCGGCTTCAGCCCGTGGCTCTTCATCTGCTTCGGCAGCAGGTGATCGATCGCGATATGCACCTTCTCGTCCTCGGTGTACCCCGACAGGCGTATCACCTCCATCCGGTCCAGCAGCGCCGGCGGAATATTCAGAGTGTTGGCGGTCGCGACAAACATCACGTCGGACAGATCGTACTCGACCTCTACGTAGTGATCGACGAATGTGTGATTCTGTTCGGGATCGAGCACTTCCAGCAGCGCGCTCGCCGGATCGCCGCGAAAATCCATGCCCATTTTGTCGACTTCGTCGAGCAGGAACAACGGATTGCGTACCGCAACCTTGGTCATGTTCTGCAGGATTTTCCCGGGCATTGAGCCGATATAAGTGCGGCGATGCCCGCGGATCTCCGCTTCGTCGCGCACGCCACCGAGCGACATGCGCACGAACTTGCGGTTGGTCGCCCGCGCGATCGACTGACCCAGCGACGTCTTGCCCACGCCCGGCGCGCCGACGAGGCACAGAATCGGCGCTTTCATCTTGTCCACGCGCTGCTGCACCGCGAGGTATTCCACAATGCGTTCCTTGACCTTCTCCAGCCCGTAGTGGTCTTCATCAAGCACCGCTTCCGCCTTCACGAGATCGGTACTGATCTTGCTTTTTTTCTTCCATGGCAGCGATACGATGGCGTCGATATAGTTGCGCACCACCGTCGCCTCGGCCGACATCGGCGACATCAGGCGCAGCTTCTTGAATTCGGTTTCCGCCTTTTTGCGCGCTTCTTTCGGCATGTGCGCCGATTTGATGCGCTTTTCCATGTCGTCGAGATCGGCGCCTTCCTCGAGTTCGCCAAGCTCCTTCTGGATCGCTTTGACCTGCTCGTTAAGGTAGTACTCGCGCTGGCTTTTCTCCATCTGCCGCTTGACGCGTCCGCGGATGCGCTTTTCAACCTGCAGAATATCGAGCTCGCCTTCAATCAGCGTCAGCAGGTGTTCGAGCCGCTTCTTGGCCGCGAACATCTCGAGCACTTCCTGCTTTTGCTCGAGTTTCAACGGCAGGTGCGCGGCAATCGTGTCGGCCAGCCGCCCCGGTTCGTCGATGCCCGACAGCGACGTCAGGATCTCCGGTGGAATTTTCTTGTTCAACTTCACGTACTGGTCGAATTGCGCGACCAGCGTGCGGCGCATCGCCTCGACCTCCGCGGTGATCTCGTTGTCGGCCGCGATCGGCGTCGCCTCGACCGTGAAATGCGTGGTGGCATCGAGCACCTGATTGATGTGCGCGCGCTGGCTGCCCTCGACCAGCACTTTCACCGTGCCGTCGGGCAATTTCAGCATCTGCAGGATGTTGGCAACCGTGCCTATCGCATAAAGGTCTTCGGGCGCGGGTTCGTCCTTGGCGGCCGATTTTTGCGCGATCAGCACGATGCTCTTGCCCGCCTCCATCGCGGTCTCAAGCGCCTTGATCGATTTCGGACGCCCGACGAAGAGCGGAATGACCATATGCGGGAATACCACTACGTCCCGCAAGGGCAATAGCGGCAGTTGCACCATATTGGTTACCGGGTCATTGGCAATGGACATGTGGTTTCACCTGATTAGATAAGTACAAAAAAAAGCAAAAAATGAGCGCCGCGAAAGTATTGTTGGGGCAGTCCCCGGCAATTCAAGCGGCGAAACCCTCCCCGCGGCAACACCAGGCGCGCGGCAAAGGTCCATGGAAGAGATTATACCGAACCCGCCACCTTGGGTTGGTCGGAATAGATGAGGATAGGACGCGTATCAGTGCCGATTGAACCTTCGTCGACCACGACCTTGATCACGTTTTCGAGCGAAGGCAGGTCGAACATGGTGTCGAGCAGCGTCTGCTCGAGTATCGAGCGCAGGCCCCGCGCGCCGGTTTTACGTTCGAGTGCCTTGCGCGCCACGGCCTTCAACGCCGCATCGCGAACTTCCAGCTCGACGCCTTCCATCGCAAACATCTTCTGATACTGCTTGAGCAGCGCGTTCTTGGGCTCGGTAAGAATCTGGATCAGCGCGACTTCGTCGAGTTCCTCAAGCGTCGCCACCACCGGCAGACGGCCGACGAACTCCGGAATAAGCCCGTACTTGATCAGGTCCTCGGGCTGCACGCTGCGCAGCACTTTGGTGGCGTCCCTGCGGTTGTCGCGGCTTTTGACTTCCGCGCCAAAACCGATGCCGCCTTTTTCCGAACGCGCGCGTATCACCTTGTCGAGGCCGTCGAACGCGCCACCGCAGATGAACAAGATGTTGGTGGTGTCGACCTGCACGAACTCCTGATTCGGGTGCTTGCGGCCGCCCTGCGGCGGGACCGATGCGATGGTGCCCTCGATCAGTTTCAGCAACGCCTGCTGTACGCCCTCACCCGACACGTCGCGCGTAATCGACGGGTTGTCGGACTTGCGCGAGATCTTGTCGATTTCGTCGATGTAAACGATGCCGCGCTGCGCTTTTTCAACGTCATATTCGCATTTCTGAAGCAGCTTCTGGATGATGTTCTCGACGTCCTCGCCGACGTAACCGGCCTCGGTCAGCGTCGTCGCATCCGCCATCACGAACGGCACATTCAGGAGCCGCGCCAGCGTCTGCGCAAGCAGCGTTTTTCCCGAGCCAGTGGGCCCGACCAGCAGAATGTTGCTCTTGGCAAGTTCAATCTCGTCGTTCTTGGTGAGATTCTTCAACCGCTTGTAGTGGTTGTAGACCGCCACCGACAGGATTTTCTTGGCGAGATCCTGGCCTATCACGTACTGGTCGAGGATTCCGCATATCTCATGCGGCACCGGCAAATCGGACTTCGCGCCCTTCGTGCCGTGCTCGCCCTGCGTCTCCTCGCGGATGATGTCGTTGCACAGTTCGATGCATTCATCGCAGATGAACACCGACGGACCCGCGATGAGTTTACGCACCTCGTGCTGGCTCTTGCCGCAAAACGAGCAATAGAGCAGTTTTTCGCCGCCGATTTTGTCTGACATGCGCAGATTTCCTTATTGACTCTTAGTGTAGGACATTATTTCGCGGAATCTGTTCTGCTGACCAGCACCTTGTCGACGAGCCCGTACCCCACGGACTGGTCGGCGGACAAAAAATTGTCGCGATCGGTATCCTTCTCGACCGTCGCGATTTTCTGGCCCGTATGCTTGGCCATGATTTCGTTCAATTTGTCTTTCAGAAACAATATCTCCTTGGCGTGGATTTCAATATCCGACGCCTGCCCCTGAAAGCCGCCCATCGGTTGATGAATCATCACCCGTGAGTTCGGCAGGCAGAATCGCTTGCCCTTGGCGCCCGCTGTCAGCAGCAATGCGCCCATGCTCGCCGCCTGGCCGACGCACAACGTCGAAACGTCGGGCTTGATGAACTGCATCGTGTCGTAGATGGCAAGCCCCGCCGACACCGAACCACCGGGCGAATTGATATAGAACGAAATGTCCTTGTCGGGATTGTCGGATTCGAGAAACAGCAGTTGCGCGACGATCACATTGGCGGTCACTTCGTTGACGGGGCCGACCAGGAACACCACGCGCTCCTTCAACAGGCGCGAATAAATATCATACGCGCGCTCGCCACGGCCGCTTTGCTCAATCACCATCGGGATCAGGCCCAGACCTTGCGGTTCCATCGCGCTGCGCTCCCAGTTCCGCTGCATCATTTGCTGTTCCCCATCAGTTCGTCGAAATCGTTCGCCTTGTCTTCTACTTTGGCAGTCGCCAGCGCCCACGCAACGACGTTTTCCTCGACCACCATTGACTCGATTTCACGCAGCCGCTCGGGTGACTGGTAATACCACTTCACCACCTGCTCCGGCTGTTCGTAACTTTGCGCCTGTTCCTCAACCATCGACCGCACTTGGTCGGGCTTGGCTTGCAATGCGTGCGACTTCACCACTTCCGCCAGAATCAAACCCAGCGTCACGCGACGTTGCGCGGGCTGCTCGAACAAGTCGCGCGGCAGCGGCATGCCTTCAGCCTTTACGCCGCGCGCCGCCAAATCCTGCTGCGCCGATGCCTGCATGCGCTCGATTTCGAGTTCGACCAGTGATTTCGGCACCTCGACCTTGGTCGTGTCGATCAGTACCTGCATGATCTGGTCTTTCACGCGGGCGCTGATGCGGCGCTTCACCTCGCGCTCTAGGTTCTCGCGAACCTCGCGACGCATGGTCTCCAGGTTGCCGTCCACCACGCCCAGCGCTTTCGCAAAATCGGCATCAACCGGCGGCAGCGTTGCTCCTGCAACCTGCTTTAACTTTACGTCGAAAGTAGCGGTTTTTCCAGCTAATTCTTTACCATGATAGTCTTCCGGAAAGCGTATTTCAAATGTCTTGGAATCACCCGCCTGTAGACCTACGACGTATTGCTCAAAATCCTTGAGCAGACGCCCCTCGCCAAGCGTCAGGCTGAAGTCGTCCCCTTTCCCGCCGTCGAACTCGCGGCCGTCGGTTTTGCCCACGAAATCGATAGTGACCTTGTCGCCCAGCGCGGCCGGCCGGGTGACGGGGACGAAGCTTGCACGCTGCTTGCGCATGATCTCGAGCGTCTTGTCGACCTCGGCTTCGCTGACGTTCGTCACCGGCCGGTTGATCACGACCTTGCTCATGTCACTGGCGGTGACTTCCGGATAGATCTCGAAAGTCGCGCTGAATTCAACCGCGGCCACACTACCCAGTTCGCCCTTGGGCTCGAAACGCGGATAACCGGCGACCTTGAGATTCTGCGCGCGGACCGTGTCGCCAAAACTTTTTTGCAGGGCATCGCCGAGCACTTCGCGCCGGACCTGCTCTGCGTACTGCTGAGCAACGACCTTGAGCGGCACCTTGCCGGGACGAAAGCCGTGCATCTTGACATCACGCGCGAGCCGTTTGAGCCGGGTCTGCACTTCGCTATCGATTTCTTGAGAAGGCAGCGAGATATTGATACGCCGCTCGATCTGACTGATATTTTCCAGGGTTGCTGCCATTATTCCTTCCTATATTCCTTGCTAAGAACTCGGTGAACGTCGGATACAATTCGAGCGTAATAATTCTGGTGCGAAAGGAGGGACTCGAACCCCCACGCCTTTCGGCGCCAGAACCTAAATCTGGTGCGTCTACCAATTCCGCCACTTTCGCAACGCTTTGATTGTAATATAATTACCTTCAGCCGTCAGCTTCGAGTACCGGTCGAGTGGCGTGCATTATCCCGTTAAGCCATTGTAATACCGGTCGTTTCCCGGCCCCTGCGTGACTATCGACCACTACGAAAATTTTCCCGTTGCGTCCGTGCTCATGCCGGCGCGCTTGCGCCAACCGGTCGAGCTCATCTATCGCTTTGCGCGCGCCGCCGATGATTTCGCCGACGAGGGAAATCTGCCGGACGCAGAAAGACTCGCCCTTCTCACGGCCTTTGGCGATGAATTGCGCAGGATCGAGAACGGCGAGCCCCCGCGCACGCCCTTGTTCCAGGAACTGGCCCCGATGATCCGGGAGCAGCAATTACCGCTCGGTTTATTCCACGACCTGTTGTCGGCGTTCGCGCAAGATGTGGCGTGGAAACGCTATGCCGATTTCAGTACTCTACTCGACTACTGCCGGCGCTCCGCGAACCCGGTGGGACGCCTGCTGCTTGTGCTGTACGGTGCGGCAACCGAACAAAACAACGCGTGGTCGGACAACATCTGCTCGGCCTTGCAGATCATCAATTTTTTGCAGGACATCGCGATCGATTACGCCAACGGGCGTATCTACATGCCGCAGGACGAACTCGCCCGTTACCACGTCGGCGAAGCACAATTCGCCGCGCGCGACGTCAACGCTGCGTGGCGGGATTTCATGACCTTTCAGGTCGGTCGCGCGCGCCATATGCTGCTCGACGGCGCACCGCTCGGACGCGTACTCGAAGGCCGCATCGGACTCGAAATGCGCATGATCATCGCCGGCGGCGAGCGCATCCTGCGCAAGATTGAAACCGTGGGCTACGACGTATTTCGCCACCGTCCCGTGCTACGCTCGCACGACTGGGTGCTGATGTTTGCCCGCACGCTCTCCCTCCGCTGACTCCCGCATACTGAACCCCGCGCAAACGTGACCCCCGATCAGTATTGCCAGCAAAAAGCCTCGCGGAGCGGCTCGAGCTTTTACTACAGCTTTCTGTTCCTGCCGCCCGCGCGGCGGCGCGCGATCACCGCGCTCTACGCGTTCTGCCGCGAGGTTGACGACGTCGTTGACGAATGCGCGGACGCGAACGTCGCACGCACAAAACTTGCGTGGTGGCGTAGCGAAGTTGCCGCGCTGTATGAAGGTCACGGCCGCCATCCGGTCGCGCAGGCGCTCGCCGGCGTCGTGACCGCGTTCAGGCTGCCGCAGGAACGTCTGCAGGAGATCATCGACGGCATGGAAATGGATCTCACCCGGCGGCGCTATGCGGATTTCGCCGAACTGCGGCTCTACTGCTATCGCGTGGCGGGCGTGGTCGGCCTGTTGTCGGCCGAAATATTCGGCTACGCGGATCCGCGCACACTCACGTACGCGGAGAACCTCGGCATGGCGTTCCAACTGACCAACATCATCCGCGACGTCGGCGAAGACGCGCGCCGCGACCGCGTGTATCTGCCGCTCGACGAACTCGCGCGCCATGACGTTTCAGTCGCCGATATCATGCACGCGCGCGCCAGCGACGGCTTCCGTCAACTGATGGAGTTCCAGGTCGAGCGCGCGCTGGGTTACTACCGCGACGCGTTTGCCGCGCTGCCGGCAGGCGACCGCAAGGCACAGCGCCCCGGACTCGTGATGGCAGCCATCTACCAGACGCTGCTGGCGGAAATCCGCGCCGACGGCATGCCGGTGCTCACGCAGCGCACCTCGCTCACGCCACTGCGCAAACTGTGGATCGCGTGGCGGACATGGGTCAAGGGCTGAGCACCGCACAGGTAGAATACAGACAACTGGATTAACAGCGAGAAGGAACGACACGATGGATCTGCAACTGACAGGAAAAACCGCACTGGTGACCGGCGCGAGCCAGGGCATCGGCCGCGCTATCGCGAAGGGCCTCGCCGCGGAAGGCGTGAAGGTTTGCATAGCCGCGCGCCGGCGTGAACTGCTCGACCAACTCGCGCAGGAAATTGTCGCCGCCGGCGGCGCCCAGCCGCATATAGCGCCGGCCGACATCATGGCGGAAGGCGCGCCGCAGAAGCTCGCGCAGGAAGCGCTCAAAGGGCTGGGACAGATCGGCATACTCATCAACTGCGCCGGCGGCAGCCGCCCGCTTGCGATCGATGCGCCGGACGAGAAATGGCACGAGGCGATGACGCTCAACTTTACGCGCGTGCGCCAGTTGAGCCACGCGGTATTTCCGGACATGATCAAGCACGGGTGGGGCCGCATCATCAACATCACCGGCAAATCCGAACCCGAAGGATTGAACGCGGCATTTTCCGCCAAGGCCGGCATACACGCGTGGTCCAAGGGACTGTCGCGCGAAATCGGCAAACACGGCATCACGATCAACTGCATTCCGCCGGGCCGCATCATGAGCGAGCAAATCCGCCGCAATTATCCCGAGGAATATCGCAAAGAGCACGCCGCCAAGGAAATTCCGGTCGGCCGTTACGGTGAACCGGAAGAACTCGCCTACCTCGCGGTGTTCCTCGCCTCCCCGCTGGCCGCCTACATCACGGGCACCGTCATGCCGGTGGATGGCGGGTTGAAACGCTATGCGTTCTGACCGGGCGCGCGCGGCCTATTTAGAGTGACGCACGTTGCCGTAATCGGCGGCGGCTATGCCGGCATGGCGGCCGCAACCATATTGGCAAAGCGGCGCGTGCCGGTAACGGTGTTCGAAGCCGCGCGGCAGCTCGGCGGTCGCGCGCGCCGTGTCGAGCACGGTGACACCATGCTCGATAACGGGCTGCACATCCTGATCGGCGCGTACGCGGAAACTCTGCGCCTGGTGGAACTCGTCAATCCGGCGCCCGCGCAAGCGCTGTTGCGATTGCCGCTCGAATGGCATGTGCAGGGCGAGTTTCACCTGCGCGCCGCGCGCCTACCGGCGCCGTTGCACCTGTTGATCGGCTTACTTCGTGCGCACGGGTTGAGCGTTGCCGAAAAATTTTCCGCCATACGCTTTCTGGTTGCGTTACGTCGGAGCCGTTACACTCTGGCGCAGGATATCAGCGTCGAACTTCTGCTCGACAGACATAATCAGGGCGAAAAACTCCGGCACGTTTTATGGCGCCCGCTGTGCGTGGCGGCTCTCAATACGCCGCCCGCCAGCGCTTCGGCGCAGGTATTCCTGAACGTACTGCGCGACAGCCTCGACGCCGCTCGCGAAGCCAGCGACCTCGTGCTCGCGCGCGTCGATCTGTCAGCGCTGTTTCCCGAGCCTGCGGCAAGCTACATTGAGCAGCGCGGCGGCACGGTGCTGCGCGCACAACGCGTCACTGCGATCGACCCGCTGGCTGGTGGCTTTGAAATTGAAGCCGGCGGTCAGCGCCGGGCGTTCAGCCATGTAATCTGCGCGCTCCCGCCGCATCAGGTCAATGCATTTCTGATCGGCATCACCGCGCTGTCCGATATCGCGACCACGATCGATCGCCTTCAGTACCAGCCGATCCACTCGGTGTGGCTGCAATATCCGGCGCCGGTAGCGCTGCCCTCGCCCATGCTGGGACTGACCCAAGGCCTCATCCACTGGGTGTTCGACCGTGAAAAACTTTGCGGGCAACGCGGCCTCATCGGTGCCGTCATCAGCGCCGCCGGCGAACACCAGGCGCTGGCTCAGGACGAACTCGGTTTACGCGTGCACCAGGAATTGAGACTGCACGTCGACAA
>JAYVME010000180.1:0-11327 GCA_043759115.1 Betaproteobacteria bacterium
TACCGTATTATTGATGTGCGCAATCCATCGCGCCCGCAGGAGGTCGGCCGCTGGTGGGCGCCGGGCACCTGTGAGGGCGATGCCGAGCCGTCGCCGCGCTGCAAGGTCGGCGAATTCCCGGTCGGCTATGCCGGATTTCGCGCGCACAATACCAACGTTTATCCAGAGCGTCCGGATCGCGCCTATGTCGGGTATCTCGACTACGGCGCCGTGATATTGGATATCAGCGACAAGGCGCGGCCGAAGGTCGTGTCGCGCTGGAGCAACTGCCCGCCATATCTCGGGTTCGCGCATACGATGCTGCCGTTATTCAAGCGTAATCTCCTGGTGATGACCGACGAATCGGTGGTCGATGGCGCGGGCGATTGGCCGAAGCTCGCATGGGTGCTGGATGCGCGCTGCGAAACGCATCCGATTTCCATCAGTACGCTGCCGATGCCGTCAGTTGAAGCGTTCGGCAAGCGCGGCGGGCGTTACGGTGCGCATAATCTGCATGAGAACCTGCCGACGCCCACGTCGTGGAAATCCGACGACATCGTCATCGGCACTTTTTTCAACGGCGGCGTGCGCGCGTTCGATCTCTCCAACCCCTACCAGCCGCAGGAAGTCGCCTACTATGTTCCGGGCGCGCCGAAGCTGTCGCCCGCGGGCGCAATCCAGTTAAACGATGTGTTTGTCGACGATCGCGGGATCGTGTTCACGGTCGACCGTTTTGCCGGTGGCCTGTACGCGCTGGAAATGACGCTCTAAAGGGCGAGCAGGCGCGGCGGCGGATGGCGAACTCCATGGCGCGGGATCCGTTCGCCGGCAAAATTCCGGTGACCGTCATCACCGGGTTTCTAGGTAGCGGCAAGACGACGCTGCTCAATCATCTGCTCTCCCGGCCGGAACTTGCGCGCAGCGCGGTCATCGTTAACGAGTATGGCGAACAGGGTATCGATCATGATCTGATCCGGTTTGCCCAGGAAAAAGTGCTGCTGCTGGAGAACGGTTGCGTGTGCTGCGCGCTGCGCGGTGACCTGCAGCAGACATTGCGCGACCTGTTTCTCGCGCGCCGGCAAGGCGAGATTGGCGACTTCGAGCGTGTGCTGCTGGAGACGACCGGCCTGGCGGACCCCGCGCCCGTGCTGCAGACCTTGTTGTCTGACACCCTGCTGCTCGGGCAATTCCGCTTGAACGGCGTGGTGACCTGTGTTGACGCCTATCATGCGCTCGAGCAATTCAAAACGCACACCGAGGCGGTGAAGCAGGCGGCGCTGGCCGATCGCGTGGTCATCACCAAATCCGATCAGGTCGGCGCCGATGCGCTGGCCGCATTAAGGGCGACACTGGCTGATTTGGCGCCACTCGCTACGATTGGGCTGGCGCAGCATGGCGTCATTGAACCGGCGTTCGTGACCGACATCGGGCTTAACGATGCGCGCGCGGATGCGGCGCGAATCGAACGCTGGCTCGGTATTCCGCAACGCTCGGGCGGCGATGCGCATCATCCGCACGATGCCGCGATCAACACGTTCACGCTGCGCTTCGAGCAGCCTTTTTCCGGGCGCGCATTCGAGCAATGCATTGAAGTGCTGACGGCGTTGCGCGGCCCCGATTTACTGCGGGTCAAGGGGCTGATCAACGTTACGGGGGAATCGGGGCCACTCGTGGTGCAGGGCGTGCAGCATTTATTCCATCCGCCGGTGGCGTTGGCGAACTGGCCCGGCAGCGACCATGCGTCGCGATTGGTGTTTATCACGCGCGGTATTTCGCGGGAAGTCATCGCCGGGTTGTTCAGCGCGGTAACGGCGGTAGCGGCGGCCCCTGTTGGCGGCGCGTAACCGCCGGTTTATTTGCCGGTGGCCGACTTGCGCACGGTCGGCGCTGCGGCAACCGGCGCCGGTGCGGACGTGACGTTCGCCGGCGACTGCCTGGGCGGATAAGTGCGGCGCGGCGTGCCTTCGTCCTTCACCACGCAATTGCCGGTCGATGCATCCGTCGTGCGGTCCATGCACGCAGGGTTTTTATCGAGCGGCGACGAGCGGTCGGTCGAATCGGCGCCCATGGCAGCCGCACTCATCGCGAGGGCGGTCAGGATCATCAGGTTGCGTAGTCTCATAAAGCCTCCTTACGTTTGACCGGGGCGCGTAGCGTCAGTTCATGCGCGTTTGACATTGATTACTTTCGACTAACGGATCAATTGAATTGACGTTTACAAAGTCCAGGCGATAATCTCCCTGCTTACTGACAGTCTACAGGTTACCGGCATGCGCATTCAGGACAAAATTTATATCAACGGCTGCGCGTTCAACATGCTGGCCCTGTTGTCGATGATCTGCATCGCATGCTGCCACGCCGCGTATCCCGACCGTCCGGTAGTACTGATACTGCCGTTTCCAGGAACGGGCTCGACCGATATCTCCGGCATCCCGCGCATCAGCAAGCTTCTTCGCATCATGCAGAACGTGTCGGCGCCGTCGTTGACCGACAACATGGTGCGGCAGCTGCAGCAGACTTTGACCGGCGCGCTTGGCCAGCCGGTCAACCTGCTGCGACGGGGGAGCGGGAAAACCAACGCCGGCACGCGCTACGTCGCGCAGTCGGCAGCGGATGGCTACACTTTGTTGTTCGCCGACAATCCGACGATTACGGTGTTTCCGGCGCTGAATCCAAGCCCGTCGTTCGATACATTGAGGGATCTCGTGCCGGTCGCCATGTTCGCGCGCATGCCGATCGCGCTGATTACGGTTGCGAACCATCCGCAGGAAAGCTTGCGCGACGTGATCGAGCGAGCGCGGCGTTTCCCGGGCAGCATCAACTATGCGTCGGCTGGCGACGGTTCGACTTCACACCTGACGGGCGAATTGTTCGCCACGATGAGCGGGGCGCAGATCGTGCATGTCAATTACAACGGCAGCCTGCCGGCAATGAATGCGGTGCTGACGGAGCAGGTGGAACTCGGGTTTGTGCCGCTGCCGGCGGTGCTGCCGTATCTGGCTGGCGGCAAGATCAGGATCATCGCGATGGCATCCGCCACGCGTCATCCGGCGGTTGCAGGGGTGCCGACAATTGCCGAAGCGGGTGTGGCGGATTTTAACGCGAGCGGCTGGTTCGGCCTGTTCGCACCCGCGCGCACGCCAGGCAACATCGTGTCGCTGCTCAATTATGATATCAATCGCGCGTTGTCCGAAGACTCGCTGCAGCGGTCCCTGATCGCGCAGGGCCTGCTGCCGGCGCCGGGCACGAGCGAAGAGTTTCGCGCCGAGGTCGAGAGCGACCGCGAGCGCTGGTCGCGGGTATTGAAAACCACCGCCCTCAGACGCTGATCAGGTTCGGCGTTTGCGCGTAGCAGCTTCATGTTTCCTTCTCCTAAGCTGGGGGTTCCTCAGGCGGTCGCATCCGGCGGAACATCGCAAGCAATGTTAAATCGTAGACGATTTTGAGCCCACCGCAGATGACCAGCGGCCACCCGAACGGCGACAGCGCGAGGAGCCAGCCAGCGAACATCGGGCTGATCGCCGCGGCCAGGCTGCGCGGTACGGCGGTTACGCTCGCCGCCGCGGCGCGCTCGCCCGGGGTAACCACGGCCATCACGTACGACGTGCGCGCCGGGACGTCCATTTGCGACAGTGCCGAGCGCAGCATCAGAAACAGCAGCGCGAGGGGAAGGTTGGGCATGAGCGGCACCATGATCAGGAAAATGTTGGCCGGCAGATGGGTAAATACCATTGTATTGATCAGACCAAAACGGCGCGCGAGCCGTACGGCGGCGAGCTGCGAAAACGCGCTCAGGATGCCGGTCCAGAAAAATATCGAACCGGCGGTTACCACCGAAAGTTGAAAACGGTCGAACAGCCACAGTGCGAGCAGCGATTGCACGGCAAATCCGCCCGCAAACGAATCGAGGCTGAATACGGCGGCCAGCGTGTAGACCGTGCGCTTCGATTGGCCGAGCGGTGTGCTCGGCGCGGCAGCGTGCGGCTCGATTTGCGGCGACAGACGCCGGTACAGCAGCAAGCAAAGAAAACCCAGCACGCCATAGCCCACGAACATCAGTTGCACCGCGAACCTGGCATCCATGGCCAGCCATTGTTGCCCCAGTGCCGGCAGCGCGGCAGCCAGTGCGCCAAGCGCGCCGATCAGCGCGCCCGCCAGCGTGTAACGCGCAAACAACGCCGTACGCTGCCGGGCATCGACCGCGCGCGCCAGCATCGCATGCTCAAGTGGCCCGAATACGCTGACATCACCCGTTGACGGATTGATGGTGCCGACTGCGGCGATTACCAGCAGCGGCCAGAAACCCGTAGTCACGATAAACGCGATACCCGTCGCCATCATAAGCAGCGCCGCCAATTCGAGCAGCGTGCGTTGCCGGAAACGATGGGCGACGAGTCCGACGCCGAGCGTCATAAGCCCTGAACCCAGCAGGGTGGCGGTAATGATGGCGCCGATTTCGAGCGCGCCGTAACCGAGCAGGGTCAGATAATACGGGAGCAGCAGACTCACGTAGCCATCGCCGAATGCACGCAAGCCGCGTGCCGCCAGCAGCAATCCGGCATCAGGCAGTACGCCGGGTGGAAGTAATCTTGAGAGGAGCGTCGGGCGCGGCATGGGAAGTTGGGTCGGAGCGTAACAAGAAATGCTGCGCGATGCGAGCGGGAGGGCGGTTTGCCGCGCTATGGCGTTGTTGGTAGTATCAGGGACGATTTACAAGGGAGAATAGAATGATCGACGTTTACAGCTGGCCGACCCCCAATGGCCACAAAGTGCATATCATGCTCGAGGAGTGCGGTTTGCGCTATCGCGTGCACGGCGTGAACATACGCACCGGCGAACAGTTCAAACCGGAATTTCTGAAAATCAGCCCGAATAACCGTATCCCGGCCATTGTCGACAGCGAGGGGCCGAACGGCAGCCCGCTTTCATTGTTCGAATCCGGCGCCATTCTGGTTTATCTCGCCGGAAAAACCGGGAAATTCCTGCCGCGCGACCTGCATGAGCGTTATGCGGCGCTGCAATGGCTGATGTGGCAGATGGGCGGTGTGGGTCCGATGTTCGGACAGGCCAACCATTTCCGCGCCTACTCGGTCGATAAAATCACCTATGCAATCGACCGCTATACCAACGAGGCGAACCGGCTTACCGGCGTGATGGATAAACGGCTTGCCGTGGCGCCATACCTGGCGGGCGACGCATATTCGATTGCCGATATGGCGGTATTCCCTTGGATACGCAATGCGGACAAGCGCGGCATCGATCTGCCTGCATACCCTCACGCGCAGCGTTGGTTCGACGCCATCAATGCGCGCCCGGCCGTGGTGCGCGCGCTACAGGTGCTGTCGGACGTCAACAATTCCGCACCGCACGACGACAAGTCGCGCGATATTTTGTTCGGCAAAACGCAGTTTCAGCGCCGCTGACGCCGCGGGTGAGCAGCAGGGCAGAGTTTTGAGCCGCAGGCGGCGCGCGGCGCAGCGGGGCGCTCTGCGTGCGCCGAATTTTCCAGGGCGCGCGCGGGTCTGATGCAATCAGCGCAGAAAAACGTCGCGCTGTTATCGGCATGCCAGGGCCTGCTGATGACGGCGACGCCGCTGGCGATGAGCGCGTGCCAATTGCCGTTCAGCGACGCCGCCTTCGTGATCCAGTGGCATGTGATCGCGATGTTTGCACCGTCCTTCGTCACCGGTACGTTGATAAAACGTTACGGCCTGCTCAACATCATGCTGACGGGCGTGGCCCTTACTCTGGCCTGCGTTGCTTGCGCGCTCTCGGGACTGGAGGTCATGCATTTCTGGCTGGCGCTGGTGCTGCTGGGGGTTGGCTGGAATTTCATGTTCATCGGCGGCACTACACTGCTCACCGAATGCCACACGCCGGCCGAACGCGGGAAAGCGCAGGGTGCAAACGATCTTGCCATCTTCATCACGATGACCGCCACTACGCTTTCATCGGGCCTGCTGTTCACATTACAGGGCTGGGCGCTGATGAATAAATTGGCAGTCCCGTTCCTGCTGTGCGCCGCGGTCGCCATGGCATGGCTTGCAATCTTGCGGCGACGCCTTCGGTCCAGCCCGTAACCTGTTGAATTAATACCGCTTAATATTTTTGGTGAGCACGAGCCGGGAAGGCTGTAATCGGTCGGTGATTTGCGGTAGAATTTTCGTCCTTTCTCGCTCACCCAAGCTGGGCGAATCACATAAGCATCTGATCCGCAGAAAAGAATCAGGTTGCCGACAGGAGCAGGCAGGTAATGAAGCAAACGGCCACCGCAGCACGAGTACCGGAGCCCAACGAAGCGCCGGATTACGTGCGTCACGAAAAGCTCAAAGCGTGGGTGCGCGAAATTGCGCGGCTGACGAAACCCGCCGAGATTGTCTGGTGTGACGGGTCGCAGTTGGAATATGACCGCCTGTGTGAAGAGATGGTGCGCGCCGGCACCCTGATCAAGCTTGACGCGAAGAAACGCCCGAACTGTTTTCTCGCTCGCTCCGACCCCGATGATGTCGCGCGCATGGAAGACCGCACCTTCGTATGCAGCAAGAGCCAGGAAGAGGCCGGTCCCAACAATAACTGGATTGCGCCGGCCGAGATGAAGGCGACGCTGGATAAACTGTTCGACGGCTGCATGCGCGGCCGCACGCTCTACGTGATCCCGTTCAGCATGGGCCCGCTGGGATCGCATATTTCCCATGTCGGCGTGGAACTCACGGATTCGCCCTACGTCGCGGTCAGCATGCGCATCATGACGCGGATGGGGCGCAAGGTGCTCGACGTGCTGGGAGCGGACGGTTTCTTCGTCCCCTGCGTGCACTCGGTTGGCATGCCGCTGGCGGCGGGCCAGAAGGACATCCCGTGGCCCAGCAACAAGACGAAAAAATGGATCGTTCATTTTCCCGAAGAAAAATCGATCTGGTCGTTCGGCAGCGGCTATGGGGGCAATGCGCTGCTCGGCAAAAAGTGCTTCGCCCTGCGCATCGCCTCGATCATGGCGCGCGAACAGGGGTGGCTGGCCGAGCACATGCTGATACTCGGCATCCAGCCCCCCAATGGCGAGAAGCTCTACATCGCGGCGGCATTTCCGAGCGCCTGCGGCAAGACCAACCTCGCCATGCTGATACCGCCGAAAGCGCTGAACGGATGGAAAGTAACCACCATCGGTGAAGACATCGCGTGGATCAAGCCCGGCAAGGATGGGCGTCTATACGCGATTAATCCCGAGGCGGGCGCCTTCGGCGTCGCGCCGGGAACTTCTATCGACACCAACGCCAACTGCATGGCGGCGCTCAATAAGGACGTTATTTTCACCAACGTCGCGCTGACACCCGACGGCGATGTGTGGTGGGAAGGCATGACCAAGACGCCGCCGGAGAACCTCATCGACTGGCAGGGCAAAGAATGGACGGCGGGTTGCGGCCGCAAAGCGGCGCATCCGAACGCCCGTTTTACCGTGCACTCGTCGCAAATTCCCTGCGCCGATCCGGACTGGGAAAATCCGGCCGGCGTGCCGATCTCCGCATTCCTGTTCGGCGGCCGCCGCAGCACCACCGTGCCATTGGTGACGGAAGCGCGGAATTGGGCCAGCGGGGTGTATCTCGCGGCGACAATGGCATCCGAAACGACTGCCGCCACGACCGGTGCCCAGGGTGTCGTGCGCCGTGATCCCTTCGCGATGTTGCCGTTTTGTGGCTACCATTTCGGGGATTACTTCAAGCATTGGCTTGAAGTGGGCAGCAAGCTCGCGCATCCGCCGCGCATTTTCGGCGTGAATTGGTTTCGGCTCGACGAGAATGGCAAATTCATGTGGCCGGGGTTCGGCGAAAACATGCGGGTGCTCAAGTGGATCATCGAACGCTGCGGCGGTCGTGCCCAGGCGGTCGATACGCCGCTGGGCCGGGCGCCGCGCTACGAGGATGTTGATTTTTCGGGTATGGACGCCATGAGCCGCGAACGGTTCGGGAAGCTCATGTCACTCGACGCGAATCTATGGCGCAAGGAACTACAGGATCACGACGCGTTGTTCGAGAATCTACAAAAACGACTGCCAGAGGCACTGAAAGTCGAGCGTGAAACGCTCGGCGCAAGTTTTAGGTAACCCACGCTAATTCTCCTTACGAGTGGTTACCACCGCCCACCGGCGATGCCGGTGGGCTTTTTTTTTGTCTGCGCGCCTTGGATCAAGTTGGCGTGCCAGTGTAGTGCGCCGTCAGGGATAGTTTTTCCAGAATTCCGGTGTGAAAGCGCGTACTTCCTGGCGCTGCTCGCCGAGCCCGCGCAGGCCCAGGGTCATAACGTCGCCGGGTTTTAAAAAAACCGGTGGCTTCTTGCCTAGCCCGACGCCGGGCGGGGTGCCGGTCGCAATGACGTCGCCTGGCAGCAATGTCATGAAGCGGCTGATGTAACTGACCAGGTAGGCGGCGCCGAAGATCATGGTGCGCGTGTTGCCGGTTTGCATACGCTGGCCATTGAGATCGAGCCACATGTCGAGTGCCTGCGGATTGGGGATCTCATCCGTGGTCACAAGGTACGGCCCAATCGGACCGAAGGTGTCGCAACCCTTGCCGCGGTCCCATTGGCTGCCGCGTTCGAGCTGGAAGCTGCGTTCCGAAACGTCATTGGCGACGCAATAGCCGGCGACGTAGTCTAGCGCGCGCTCCTCGGGTACATAACGCGCGGTGGTGCCCATCACGATAGCAAGCTCGACTTCCCAATCGCCTTTGTGAGCATCTTTGGGCAGTACCACCGGATCGTTCGGTCCGATTATCGACGTCGTCGTCTTCATGAACAAGATCGGTTCGCTTGGCACCGGCATGCCGGCTTCGGCTGCGTGGTCGGAGTAATTGAGACCGACCGCCACGAACTTGCTGATCCCGGTGAAGGGCACGCCGAGGCGCGGCTTGCCTTTGACCAGCGGCAACGACTCGGGATTGATCGCGCGCAATTTCTTGAGTCCCGCCGGCGAAATCGCCTGTGGATCCAGATTACCCAGCACCCCGGATAAATCGCGGATCTGGTCCGAGTGGTCGAGGAGGCCCGGTTTTTCGTAGCCGTTTTTTCCGTAACGCAGCAGCTTCATCGTATTATTCCTGCCTTTCTTTCATGCGTTGAGTGAGGCGCACCGGATTCGCGCCGGTGGCAGGTTACAGTCCCGCGCGGCTTTTGCCTTTCACGGCGCGGTTTACGACATTGATCGGCCATTCTCCCGACAGCACGCGTTTGACTTCGCCGGGTGCGCCGGCTTGTAAACCTACCATGGCCTGTTCGCTGTACCAAGCGGCGTGCGGGTTGAGAATCACGTTCTCCCGCCCGCGCAATGGATGGGGATTGGGCAGCGGTTCCGGGTCCACCGTGTCGAGCGCGCAGCCGGCGATTTTTTTGGCGTCGAGCGCCCGCACCAGCGCATCGGTATCAATCACCGGCCCGCGCGAGCAATTGATGACGATGGCGGTTGGTTTCATGCGCGAGAAAGCGTCGTCGTTGATCATCTTGCGTGTCTGCGGCATAAGGGGAGGGTGGACGGAAACAAAGTCGGACTCGCCGAGCAGATCAGGCAGTTCCATTTTTTTGCCGGGTTCCTTGAACTGGCCTTCCTTTACAAAGGGGTCGGAAAACAGTACGCGCATGCCGAAGGCCGCGGCGCGCACTGCCACCTGGCGCGCGATATTGCCAAAACCGACCAGACCTAGCGTGCTGCCGGCGAGCCGGAACATCGGCTTGCCGGGCGGCACTTCCCAGCGTCCGGCGCGCACCATGCGGTCGTAAAAGGCGATTTTGCGTGCGGCCGTAAGCAGCAGGGCCATGGTGTGCTCGGCGACCTCCTCGATGCAGTAAGTCGGATTGTTGGTGACGATGATGCCGGCCTGGGTCGCGGCGTCGAGATCGATGGTATCGACGCCGATGCCGTAGCGCGCGATGATCTTGCATTTCGGCATTTGCGCCATGACCTCCGCGGTTATGGGGCCGGCATACGTATTGAGTAGCGCGTCGCAGTCCCTGGCCTCGGCCAGGAAATCATCGGGCTTTTTGGTCTGCAACGCCACGAGGTCAGCCAGTCCGGCGAGTGTTTTCTTTTCCACGTCGAGTGACTCCCACACGTAATCGGTGAGTACCACTTTTGCTTTTCCGGCCATGCCCGCTCCTTTATGGAAAGACCCGGCGCAACCCGCGCCCCCGCATCCTACGACTGCTGCGTCGCGTAGATTTCATTGTTCCAGCAATTGGGCGGCTGCCGGCCATCCAGCACCGCTATTATATTGTCCACCGCCACATTAGCCATGGCCGCCCTCAATTCGCCGACTGCGCTTCCCATGTGCGGTGTGATCACCGTATTGGGCAAACCGAGCAGCACCGGATCGATGCCGGGCTCGTGTTCGAATACGTCGAGCCCCGCGCCGGCAATCTGGCGTTCGGTCAGCGCGCGGATCAGCGCCGCTTCGTCGACGATCGGTCCACGCGACGTGTTGATCAGAAAAGCGGTTGGTTTCATCAGCTTGAATTCACGCGCGCTAATCAGGTGGCGCGTGCCGGGGTTGAGATTCGCGTGCAGCGAAACATAGTCCGCCGCCGCGAGCAGGTGGTCGAATGACATCCACGTGAGCCCGAGCTGCTGCTCTTCGTCCGCGGCGAGCCGGCGCGGGTCATGATAAATGACGCGCAGCGGGAATCCGCGCGCGCGCTGGGCCACGGCGCGGCCGACGCCGCCGACGCCGACCAAGCCGAGCGTCTTGCCGGAAATGCCGGCGGCCACCAGATAATTGGATTGCGAACCGGGAATGATGCCGGCGCGCACGAGACGGTCGGCTTCGGCGATACGCCTGCCGACCGTAAACATGAGCGCCCAGGCATGGTCGGCGGTTGCATCGTTGAGCAACGATGACGGTATTACTGTGACCGGTATGCGGCGGGCGGTTGCGGCGGCGATGTCGATGTCAGCCGGGGTGATGGTTATCGATGCGATCATGCGCAGATTCGGATTTGCGGCAATGACGTCGCAATCGATGCGATCATGCAGGAGGCAAAAGAGCACGTCGTGATCGCGCACGGCGGCCAGCAATTCGTCCCGGCCAGGAATGTGCAGGGGGTCGGCGTTCAGGTCGACTTCGGCAACCTCACGCAGCCGCGCGATGGCGCTTGGCGCCACCGGCTGGGTGATGAACACCCGTGGGCGCGGCATCAGGCCATCCAGCGTACTACGCCCGCCACGCCGTCCACGGCCACCGTCGAGCCGTCGGGAATGCGCTGCGTGGCGTCGAGCACGCCGAGCACCATGGGAATGCCGCGCTCGCGCGCGAGCGACGCCATGTGGGAAGTACTGCCGCCGCGCTCGGCAACGACGCCGGCGACGCGGG
>JAYVME010000181.1:0-11308 GCA_043759115.1 Betaproteobacteria bacterium
CGCGAGGCAGTAATCAAGCACATCATCGCCCAGCACCGCGGCGACTTTCATCGGGCCGAGCTTCAGCTCGCGGATGATCTCGGCGGTGCGCTTTGCAGCACCCGTCGGGTTCGCCGCGCCCATATTCGTAACGACACGCGTGCCATTTTTCCGGCAATGCGGCAACGCACTGTAAAAGCGGTCGGCAAGCAGTTCGTTATATCCGGCATCCGGATTTTTGATCCGATCAAGCTGGGCCAGCGCGATCGTGCGCTCCGCCAGTGTCTCGTATACGAGATAGTCGAGTCGCGCGTGCTTGGCGAGCTCGGTCGCCGGCTCGATGCGATCCCCCGCGTAACTTGCGCCCGCGCCTATTCGTAATACACTTCGTCGGTGCCCGCTATTCGCCATGCAAAGTCAGGTTGAATGTTTGACGGAGATTTTCAGAAAAGAACCGTGGACGCAACGGAATGCACGGTTAATATTAACATGTTGGCGATAGGTGCATTGCCCGAGCGGCCTCACAAACGTGTGAGAGACCATGCCTAAGCTCAAGGAAATCGCCAAAGCCTGCAAAAGCAAGAACGCCGGACCCTACGAATTGACGCTCGACATCATGTTCGAGGACGCGGCGACATTCGAGAAAGTCCGCAAGACCGGCGTCATCTGTCCGGAACTGATCGCCAAAGAATCGAGCCATTGACAAAGAACTGGGTTGCCGTTGTAATGGATTTCGACCGCGGGAAACGCGGCGCCCGGCCCCCTCCGCGGTTTCGCGGATCCGCAACATGACTGTCGAGGAGCACATTGCCAATGTCGCATTCATTTCGTACTACCTTTCTTGCTTTGCTGTTCTCGACGATGCTTGCACCTGCCATCGCGCAGGAAAAATTCCCGTCACGACCCATCGAGGTCATCGTACCCACACCGCCGGGCGGCGGTACCGACATCGCGATCCGGCTGCTGGCCGAGTTGGCCGAGCCCGCCCTCGGCCAGAAGATCGTCATCGTCAACAAGGCTGGTGGCGGCGGCTTAATCGGCATGGCGCAAGTGGTGCAGGCGAAACCGGACGGTCAAACGCTCGGCGGGCTGTGGAACGCGCCGCTCACCATGACGCCGCATATGCAACCGGCTCCCTACAAGCCATCCGACTACGTGGCGATCAGTCTTACCGACTCGGCGCCGACGGTGTTCTGCGTGAAAAAGGAATTTCCGGCCAACGACGGCCGGGAGTTTATCGATCAGCTGAGGAAAAATCCGGGCAAGTTCACCTACGGCAACGACGGCGTCGGCGGCACGATACACCTGTCGGCAGAGCGCATATTCACCAAGCTCGGCGTCAAGGCGCGCCCCGTTCCTTTTGGCGGCGCCGGCGAGACGCTGAAGAATTACCTCGGCGGTCATGTCGACATTTATGGCGGATCGATCACGCCTATTCTTCCCTATATCAAGGACGGCTCGAACAAATGCCTGATGGTGACGTCGAGCGAGAAACTCTCGTCGATGCCGCAGGCGGCGAGCTTGAGCGAGCTCGGCGCGCCGGACACCGGCACGGCGCTATGGCACGGCATCGTCGGCCCCAAGGGCATACCTGCGGATCGCGTGGCCATTCTCGAGAAGGCGTTTCGCGATGCCGCGCGCTCGGAGAAATTCCGCCAGTACATGGAGCCACGCGGCATCAAGGTCGAGGGCACCAACGGCGCCGAGTTTCGCAAGTTGATCGACACCGAGTACGCCGCGATGGGCGCACTGATGAAGTCGATCGGACTCACCAAATAATTCACGGACGTTTTCCGCCATGTCGTTAACGCTGCCGCGCGGCGAGGCCGCGGTCGCCGCCGCACTGGCCGTGCTCGCCGCCTATGTACTATGGGAAGCGGCCCACATGCCGGCCAGTGCGCCGGGACAACCGGGGCCGGGATTTTTTCCCGCCATACTCGGAATCGTCTTGTTCACCTGCGGCGCCGTTCTGTTGTGGCAAAGCTGGCGGACCCTCAAGCGTTCCACCGACGCCGCGTCGATATCGTTCCGCTATCCTAGGGTGTGGATCACGCTCGCGGCGCTGGTGGCGATGGCAGGTGCGCTCGAACCGCTCGGCTTCGTGCTTGCCGCGACATTGTTTCTGCTCGTATTACTGCGCTTCTGCGGCGGCGTGGGCTGGACCGCCGCCGGCGTCGGCTCAATTGTACTGGCGGTTGCTGCGTGGTCCTTCTTCGTCTTCACGCTCGGCGTCGCCTTGCCGCGCGGCATCTTCCCGCTGTAAATGGACACTTTCGACTACCTGATGAGCGGCTTCGCCGTCGCCACCCGCCCGGATAATTTATTGTTCTGTTTTATCGGCTGCCTGTGGGGCACTATCGTCGGCGTGCTGCCGGGCCTGGGCCCCCTCGCCGGCCTGACGTTGTTGCTGCCGCTCACATTCAAGCTCGAGCCGGCATCCGCGGTCATCATGTTGTCGGGAATTTTTTACGGCGCGATGTACGGCGGCTCGACCACCTCGATTCTGCTGCGCATTCCCGGCGAAGCCGCATCGATCATGACCTGCATCGACGGGCACGCAATGGCAAAGCAGGGACGCGCCGGGCCCGCGCTGGTGGTCGCCGGATTCGGCAGTTTCATCGGCGGCACGGCGAGCGTCATCGGCCTGACACTGTTCGCGCCGCCGCTCGCGCAATTGATGCTCAAGGTCGGGCCCGCCGCCGAGTTCGCGCTGATGGCGCTCGCACTGCTGGTCATGGGCTTCGTGTCGAGCGGCCCGCCGGTGAAAACGCTGGCGATGATAGTGCTGGGCCTGCTGATCGCCACCATCGGACTCGATCCACTGTCGGGGTATCCGCGCTTTACCTTCGGCCGCATCGAGTTGAGCGACGGCTTGAGTTTTGTCGCCATGGCGCTGGGATTGTTCGGCGTCAGCGAAATCCTGCTCAATCTCGAAGACCCGCGCAACGTAAAGCCGATACGGCCGACGCTGGCCAGCCTCGTTCCGAAAGCCGCCGACATGCGCGCAAGCGCCCCCGCGATCGCGCGCGGAACAGTGATCGGTTTCGTGTTCGGTTTCGTGCCGGGAATATCCCACGTCGTGTCGACGTTCGTGTCCTACGCGGTCGAGCGCAAACTGTCGCGCCACCCGGAAGAATTCGGTCACGGCGCGATCGCCGGCGTCGCCGGTCCGGAAACCGCCAACAATGCGACCACCGGCAGCGCCATGATCCCGCTGCTCGTGCTCGGCATTCCCGCCATTCCGGCGACCGCGATCCTGCTGTCCGCGCTGATGATCCACGGCGTGAATCCGGGGCCGCAACTGGTCAGCGAGCATCCGCAGGTGTTCTGGGGGCTGATTGCCAGCATGTACATCGGCAATCTGATGCTGCTCGCGTTGAACCTGCCGCTGGTCGGCCTCTTTGTGAACCTGCTGCGCATACCCTACGCGTGGCTCGCGCCTGGCGTATTGTTGATCTGCGTAGTCGGCATCTACAGCGTCAATGCGAACACCGCGGAAATCGGCATCATGGCTGCGTTCGGACTTATCGGCTATGTGCTGCGCAAGCTGGAATTCGACTGCGCGCCGCTGCTGCTCGCGGTGGTGATCGGGGACCGCATGGAAGTCTCGCTGCGGCGCGCGCTCATCATCAGCGAAGGCAATTGGGCGGCGTTGGCGCAGGACGCGTTTTCGCGGATATTCCTGGGCGCGATCGTGGTGCTGGTGGCGCTGCAGTTTATTGCATGGCGGCTGGGGCTGCGGCGCAAGGACCTGGCCGAACTGAAACCGACAGACGAGGAGAAGCGAACATGAAATTCACGCGTGAACGTGGAAAATCCGCGCCCCGGCGCATGCGCGAGTTGCTCGCGCAGCCGGGCATCATACTGGGCGGCGGTGCGTACGACGCACTGTCCGCGCGCATCGTCGAGCAGTGCGACTACCCGCTGTGCGTGGTTACCGGAGCGGGGACCAGCATGTCGCGCGGCTACCCGGACATCGGCTTCGTCGCCGGCGAGGAGATGGTGGCGAACGCGCGCTACATTGCCGAAGCGGTGGAAATTCCGGTGATCGTGGACGCCGACACCGGCTACGGCAATGCGATCAACGTGATGCGCACCGTGCGCGCGTTCGAGCAAGCCGGGGTTGCCGGCATCCACATCGAGGACCAGGACTGGCCGAAGCGATGCGGCCACTTGTCCGGCAAAAAATTGATACCGGCGCAGGAAATGGTCGGCAAGATCAAGGCCGCGCTCGATGCGCGCCGCGACCCGGACTTTCTGATCATCGCGCGTTGCGACGCGGTGCTGGTCGAAGGCCTGGAGGCGGCGCTCGCGCGAGGCGAAGCCTACCGCGAGGCCGGCGCCGACATGCTGTTCATCGAAATGCGCGAATCGATGGACGAAATGCGCGCGATTGCCGAACGTTTCCGCGGGCGCATTCCGCTGCATTTCAACCATTCGCCGAGCGGCATGGTGCCGCGCCTGCACGTGTCGGAAATCGAGGCGCTGGGATTCAGCACGTGCTGCTTCTACGCGCAAACCGTCATGGCCGCGGTCAAAGCCATGCGCGACGTGCTGATGGACATCAAGCGCACCGGCAACTCGCTCGAAGTGTGGGACCGCATGATCCCGTTCGATGAATTCTGGGAAGTCTGCGGATTGTCTGAGGTCAAAGCGCTGGAAAAAAAATATGGCGTTTGACCCGGTCAGGCTGGAGTTGGTCAAGAACGCGATCGGCTCGGTGGTCGACGAGATGGTGCTGACTGTCGTGCGCATTGCGTATTCGTCGATCATGAAGGACACCATGGACCTGTCGAGCGCGTTCTGCGACGCGCGCGGCCGCATGATCGCGCAGGGACTGTCCCTGCCATTGCATCTGGGCTCCATCCCGGACGCGATGGACGCGGTGCGCGCCGAGTACGGCGACACGCTCGCCGAAGGCGACATCGTCGTCTTCAACGATCCTTATCAGGGCGGCATGCATTTGCCGGACATTTTCATGGTGAAGCCGGTGTTCGTCGGCGCGCGCCGCATCGGCTACGCGGTGGTGGTCGCGCATCACAACGACATGGGCGGACGCGTGCCGGGTTCGAGCGCGGCCGATTCCACGGAGATTTACCAGGAGGGCCTGCAAATTCCGGTGCTCAAGCTTTATTCGCGCGGCGAGCCCAACGCAACGCTCATCAGCATGATACGCCGCAACGTGCGCATACCCGACATCGTAATGGGCGACATCGACGCGCAAGTCGCGGCCTGCCGCATCGCGGAGCGCGGCATGAACGAGCTGGCGGCGCGTTTCGGCGTCGAGCAACTGGAGCGTTATTTCGACGAACTGCTCGACTATTCGGAGCGCGCGGCGCGCCGCACCATCCGCGCCATTCCCGACGGCGTATACAGCTACACGGATTACCTCGACGACGACGGCGTCGATTTCGGCCGCGCGGTGACGGTGTGCGCCAACGTGCACGTCGCCGGCGACGAATTGACCGTCGACCTCGCCGGCACCAGCCCGCAGGTCAGGGGCGCGATCAATTCGACGCTGTCGTTCGCCAAGTCGGCGGTGTACTTCGCGATTCGCGCGATCATGGATTCCGACGCGCCGAACAACGCCGGCTTCATGCGCCCGATACAAGTCGTCGCGCCCGAGGGCTCGCTGCTTAATCCGCGCCGGCCCGGCGCGGTCGCCGCGCGCGGCGTGTCCGGCTTTCGCCTGATCGACGCGATCTTCGGCGCGCTCGCCCAAGCGGTCCCCGAGCAGCCGCGCGCAGCCGGCGAAGGCGGCACCACCAGTTACTCGATCGGCGGCTACGACGACGCCAGCCGCTTCATCCTCTTTCGCGAGGCCATCATGGGCGCCTGGGGCGGCGGCTTTCACCGCGAGGGCATAGACGGCGTCGCAAATCCCGCGGCCAACATCAGCAATGCGCCGGTGGAGATGGTGGAGAACCAGGCGCCGATCCGCGTCGAGCGCTATGAACTCGTCGCCGATAGCGGCGGCGCGGGGCGTTGGCGCGGCGGCATGGCGGTCGCGCGCCAATTGCGTTTTTTCGGCGCGCACGCGACTTTGCAGCTGCGTTCCGACCGGCGCAATTTTCCGCCGTACGGATTGGCCGGCGGCAAGCCTGGCTGCGGCTCGATGAATCTCTTCAATGACGGCAGCGCGACATGGAGCGAGTTGCCGACGAAATTCACGCGCGCGCTCGGAAAAGGAGAAGCGTTTCGCCACACTTCGGCCGGCGGCGGCGGCTACGGCGAACCCTGCGCACGCGACCCTGCCCTGGTGCTGGCCGACGTGCGCAACGGCAAGGTGAGCGCCGCGGCTGCCGAGCGCGATTACGGCGTGGTGGTCGCGGCAAATCCGTGGCGCATCGACACGCAGGCCACGGCGCGCAGACGCAGTGCGCTGCGCGCAACCGCCGGCGCAGGAGCGCGATGAGCGGCGCGGCGCGGTCGCTGCGTCTCGGCGTCGACATCGGCGGCACTTTTACCGATCTCGTGTTCCTGCACGCGGACGGCCGCCTCGACAAGATCAAAGTCCCCTCCACGCCCGACGACTATTCCCGCGCAATCACCGAGGGTGTTGCGACGTACTGCGCGCAGGTCCGGCTGGAACCCGCGGAGATTTTCGAGGTGCTTCACGCCACCACGGTGGCGACCAATGCCATCCTCGAACGCAAAGGCGCGAAAACCGCGTTGATCACCACCGCGGGGTTTCGAGACGTATTGGAGTTGCGCCGCATCCGCATCCCGATGTCGTACGATCTGGGCTGGGAAAAACCGGTGCCGCTGGTCGAACGCGAATGGCGGATCGAAGTCGCCGAGCGGCTGGACGCCAGCGGCAATGTGCTGGTGCCGTTGGAAACCGCGGCCGTCGAAGCGGCGGTGCGGCCGTTGATTGACGCCGCCATGGACGCGGTCGCGGTGTGCTTTCTGCACAGTTACCGCGATCCTCGTCACGAGCAACTCGCCGGCGCGGTGCTGCGCCGCCTGCTGCCGGATGCCTATATCTCGCTTTCGCACGAAGTGCTGCCGGAGATGCTCGAATACGAGCGCACTAGCACGACCGTGGTGAATGCCTACGTCGGGCCGCTGATCGGCCGCTACCTCGCGCGACTGCGCGAACGCTTCAACCAGCAGCGCATCACGGCGCCGCTACTCGTCATGCAGTCCAACGGCGGGCTGGTCAGCGCCGGCACCGCGGCAGCGCGACCGGTCACCATCATCGAGTCGGGCCCCGCCGCCGGCGTGGTGGCGGCGGCACGGCTGGCGCGCGACTGCGGTCATGCCAACGTCATTACGCTGGACATGGGCGGCACCACCACCAAGGCGTCCATCATCGAAGCCGGCGAAATGCTGCGCGCCGCCGAGTATGAAGTCGGCTCGCGGGTATCGGCGTCGAGCCGCCTGATGCGCGGCAACGGTTATCTGTTGCGCATACCCGTGATCGATGTGTCGGAGGTCGGCGCGGGCGGCGGCAGTATCGCGGCGCTGGACGCCGGCGGCAGTCTGCGCGTTGGCCCGTTAAGCGCGGGCGCGGTACCAGGTCCGGCGTGCTACGGGCAGGGCAACTCGCGGCCGACCGTCACCGATGCCAATCTCGTGCTCGGATTTCTCGGCGCCGATTCGCTCGCCGGCGGCGCCATGCTCTTGCAGCGCGAGCTCGCCGTGCGCGCGTTGCAATCCCATGTCGCCGATCCCGCGGGACTCTCGCTGCTTGACGCCGCGTGGGGCGTGCACGTGATCGCCAACTCCAACATGGTGCGCGCGATCAAGTCGGTGTCGGTCGAGCGCGGGCGCGATCCGGCCGCTTTCGCGCTGATGGCGTTCGGCGGCGCGGGCCCGGTGCACGCGGTAAGTGTCGCGGCCGAGCTCGGCATACGCACGGTCATCGTGCCGCCGGCGCCCGGTGTATTCAGCGCGTTCGGCCTCCTGCGCGCCGACATCGAGCATCATGCGGCGCGTACCGTGCTGACGTCGACCGCGCATTTCGATGGCCAGAAGATCAATCGCGCGATTTCCGGGATGCGTGAAGAACTGGCGGCGCGCATGCGCGCCGAAGGCTATGATCCCGGCGACATCAAGGTCGCAACCCATGTCGATTTGCGTTATTGCGGACAGTCGTCCGAAATCACCGTCGCGCTGCCGGAGGGCCGCGTTGACAAACCGGCGCTGCACGCGGCCGAGCAGCGCTTCGAACTCGAGTTCGAGCGCACTTACGGTCATCGCGGCAAAACGCAGGACTTCGAACTGGTGACCTGCCGCCTGGTCGCGACCCTGCCGCGCGCCACGCAATATGAGGCGCGCTGGGAACCGGACACCGTCGCCGCCGCGCCGACACGCGCGGTCTATTTCGGCGGCGCGGCGGGTTCGCTGCAAACCCGCGTCGTGGCGCGCCGGGCGCTCGCGTACGCGGCAATCGCCGGCCCTGCCATCGTGCAGGAGTACGATACCAGCGTGGTAATCCCTCCCGGCTGGCAGGCGCGGCTCGACACCGCCGGCAATATCGTGGCGACGGCGACGTGAGCGCGCTCGAGCGCCTCGCGCACTTCGCGGCGCATATCGAATACGCGACTCTGCCGGCAAGCATCGCCGGCAAATCCCGCGCGTGCTTGTTGTACGGGCTGGCAGTGGCGGTGGCTGCGGTGCGTGTTCCGCTGTCGTCGCTCGCGCTGGCCGCCGGTTCGCGACCGGCGGGCATGGACGGCAGTGCGACCCGCCTGCTCGACGGCGCCAGCGTCGGCGCCGGCGACGCCGCATTCGCCAACGCCATGCTGTTTCACGCGCGCATCCAGGAAGACGCCCACCCTGCCGGCCACGTCGGCGTAGTGGTGCTGCCGGCGCTGCTCGCGCAGGCGCAAAGCACGCATGCCGGCGGACATGAATTGCTGGCGGCGATCACGGCGGGCTACGAAATCGCGCTGCGCATCGGCCGCGATCACGCGGCGGAACTGAGTGAGCGCGGTTTTCGCACGACGTCCGCGTACGGGCCGATCGGCGCGGCGCCGGCGTGTGCGCGTCTGCGCCGCGCCGACGCCGCGACCACCGCACACGCGCTCGCACTCGCCGCGAACACGGCGTGCGGATTGCGCGAATTCGTCGCGGCGGGCAGCGACGAGTACGCGTTCCAGGCCGGTATCGCCGCCAACAACGCGATTTTAAGCGCCACGCTGGCGTGCGCCGGCGCACGCGCGGCGGCGAGCGTGCTCGAAGGCGACGCCGGTTTCTATCGCGCCTATGGGACGAACAGCGGCGCTTGCGCGGCACGGCTGACCGATGATCTCGGCGTCGCGTGGGAGTTCCAGCACGTCACGTTCAAGCCCTACCCGGTGTGTCAGTTTCACCGCAGCCTGATCGGCGGCGTGCTTGCGCTGCGGCAACAGGCCGCGGGCGGTGCACTCGCGCGCATGACGATAGCAATGCATCCGTTCGAGGCCGATTTTTTCGGTGTGCGTTACGCGGGCCCGTTCCACACGTTTTCGCAGGCTTTCATGAGCGCGCCCTATTGTGCGGCGCTGGCATGGAGCCGCGGTTGCGTCGACTATGCAGGCATGAACGATTTTGGTTTTCCGGACATGCTGGCACAGGTGCCGAAGATCGAAGTGCGCGCAACGCCCGGCCGGCCGCGTTATCAGCCGTCGATACGCGCCGTGCTCGACAACAGACGCGAGCTGGCATGGGCCGATGAGCGCGGCCCGTCGCAGTACACGCTCGATTGGGACGCCGCGGTTCGCATGGCCGGTGAGCTATTCGCGGAAAGCGGCGCGTCCGCCGCTTCGCGCGACCGTCTGGCGGCCGCCGTGGCGGAACTCGCCAACGACGGCAACGTGGATGAAGTCGCCGGCGCGGCGGCGCAGGCCTGCGCGGAAGCCGCCCGCGGCCATTGATGGAGGATCGAGAATGGTGACCAATACCCGCAAGTTGCGCAAGCTCATTAACGCCCGCAATCTCCTCGTCATGCCAGGCATCTTCGACGGCTACAGCGCGCGCCTCACGGAACAAGCGGGATTCGCCGCCGGTTTCATTTCCGGCGGCGGCCTGAGCGAGACCCTGCTCGGCTACAGCGATGTCGGATTGATGGGGTTGGAGCTGAATCTCGCCGCCGTCACGCGCATCGCCGCGTGCACGACGATACCGCTGCTCGCCGACGCCGATACCGGCTACGGCAACGCAGTCAACGTTTACCACACCGTGCGCGCTTTCGAGCGCGCCGGCGTCGCCGGCGTGATGATCGAAGACCAGACGTGGCCGAAACGCTGCGGCCACATGAGCGGCAAGGAAGTCATCCCGTCTGGCGAAATGGCGGAAAAACTGCGCGCCGCCTGCGACGCGCGCCGCGATCCGGATTTCATCGTCAAGGCGCGCACCGATGCCTACGCCACTCACGGCATCAAGGAAGTGATCCGCCGGCTCAATCAATATGCGCAGGCCGGCGCGGACCTGCTGTTCGCCGACGCGCTGCTGTCGGCGCGCGACATCGGCGTCGTCGCGCGCAACGTAGACAAGCCGCTGTGCGTGAATATGGGCTTCGGCATCCGCCGGCGTTTGACCACGCCGCTCATCAGCCCGGCACGACTGGAAGAACTGGGTGTTGGCGTCGTGATCTACCCGCGCCTGCTCACGGCGTGCGCGGTGCAGGGCATGCAGCACGGCATCGCGGCTTTGCAACAGGCGATGAAACGCCGCGCGGTGATCGAACGCCCGGAACTCGCGGTAACCTTCGAGGAACTCAATGCGCTCGTCGGGTTCGAAGAACTGCAGCGGCTCGAGCGGCGTTACGCGACCAAGCGGCGCGCGCCGCGCTGATCGCCGCCGCGCAAATGCGACGCGCAATCCACGTGGCGGAGCTGTGCCTGCGCGTATAATAGGCAATACGAAAAACCACCCGCGGGCGACAGGCGGACTGGTCCGGCGACAGGAGAAACAAATTGAAACTTAATGAAGTGCGCATGGTTTCGGCGAGCGGCATCCTCGGCTACGGCTTCCCGGAAAGCTCGCTGAAGGCGGGGCTCGCGCGCAAGCCCCACATGATTGGCGTCGACGGCGGCAGTTCCGATCCCGGACCCCACTACCTCGGCTCGGGAAAGCCGTTCACGAACCGTCTCGCCATCAAGCGCGACCTCTCGCTGCTCGTGCGCGGCGCGCTCGCCAGCAAGATCCCGATGATGATAGGCACCTGCGGCGGCGCCGGCGGCGAGCCGCATTTGCAATTGTGTAACGAGCTGCTGCAGGAAATCGCGCGTGAACACGATCTACACTTCAAGCTTGCGCTGATTCATTCCGAACAAAGCAAATCGTGGCTTAAACAGCGCGTTAAATCCAATCGCGTACACGCGCTCGGCCCCGCCGCGCC
>JAYVME010000182.1:0-5027 GCA_043759115.1 Betaproteobacteria bacterium
CGGCCGCGCGGAAGTCCGGTGCGGCGTCCAGGCAGCATCACCCCGGAGGATAAATGGGTTATACGATCGCCGAGAAAATTCTCGCGGCGCACGCCGGCGTCAAGTCTGCGCGCGCCGGCGATGTCGTCGTGGCGAGCGTGGATTTCGCCATGTTGCACGACGCGCGCGCGTCGAACGCATTGAAGATGATCCAGAAGCTCGGTGCGGGCAATGAAAAGTTCGCGCTGCCGTTTGCTGCGAAAACCGCCATCGTGCTTGACCATTATTCGCCGCCGCCGAATATCGAAGCCGCCAACGTGCATCGCGACATGCGTGCGTTCGCGGATAAGCACGGCGCGGTACTCTACGATGTCGGCGACGGCATCTGCCATCAGGTGATGCCCGAAGGCGGGCACCTGACCTGCGGCGATTTAATCGTCGGCACCGACACGCACTCGGTTACTTACGGCGCTTTCAATGCTTTTGGTACGGGAGTCGAAGGCACCGATCTGTCGGCGGTGATGATGACCGGAAAACTGTGGTTCCGCGTGCCGGAGACGATACGCATCGAGTTGAAAGGCCGGCTGCAGCCCGGGGTGTGGGCGAAAGACATTACGCTGACCATGCTGGGCCGCTTGGGCGCGGAGGGCGCCAATTACCGCGCGCTCGAATACACGGGGTCCGCGGTGAGCGCAATGGAAATCGACGACCGCATGACGTTGTCCAATCACGCCGCCGAGCTCGGCGCCAAGGCCGCGATACTCGAAGCCGATGAAAAAACTTTTGCCTGGCTGAAGGCGCACAAAGCGCGCGCCCCGCGCGCCGTAACCGCGGACGCGGACGCGACCTATGCAGAGCGCATCGAAATCGACGCATCGACGCTGGCGCCACAGGTTGCGCGCAATCATCAGATCGATGATGTCATCGCCGTGCCCGAGGTCAAAGGCCAGAAAATAAATTTCGCGCTGATCGGCACCTGTACCAATGGCCGGCTCGACGATATCCGGCAGGCCGCCGCCATTCTGAAAGGCCAGCGCATCGCCAAAGGCGTGCGCATGATCGTCACGCCCGCCTCGCGCGAGGTTTATTTGAGCGCAGCGCGCGAAGGGCTGATCGAAACGCTGACGCAGGCGGGCGCCTCGGTCGAGGCGGCGGGGTGCGGCACCTGTGTCAATATTACCGGCCACCTGATTCTGGGCGACGGCGATGTCGCGATATCCAGTGCGAATCGCAACTTCAAAGGTCGGCTGGGTAATTCGAAATCCGAGATTTGGGTCGGTTCGGCGGCGACCGTGGCTGCATCTGCTTTGACGGGCACGATTACCGATCCGCGTGACGTTATGGGTGGTAAATGGAGGGCAGCGTAATGCAGACTATTATTCAAGGCTGCGCGCGATTGCTTGGTGCCGGCATCAACACCGACATCAACTGCTCGAGCAAATATCTACCCGGCAAGGACAACGCTTACATCGCGCAGCACGCTTACGAGAACATCGCGCCGGGCTTTGCTGCGCGCCTCAAGGCCGGCGATGTGATTGTCGCGGGTAAGAATTTCGGCATCAATTCATCGCGCGAGCAGGCGGTGCACATCATGAAACTGATGGGCGTTGCGGCGATCGTCGCGCCGTCGTTCGGACGGCAGTTCTTCCGCAACGCCATCAATAACGGGCTGCCGGTCGTCGAATGCGATGTCGCGGGCATCGCTGGTGGCGACGAAATCGCTATTGATCTTGCGCGCGGCCAGGTGGTCGTCGCGGCACGCGATATCAACCGCACGGTGGCAGCGCTGCCGCCGGCGGTGCAGCGCATCCTCGCCGAAGGTGGCCTGATCGCCTTTCTGCAAAAACATCCTGACTGGAGCCTCGCATGAAAATTGAACGCGTTGAAGTGTTTGGCGTGGAAGTCCCGCTGGTGGGCGAATACAAGAACGCCTATAAGAGCAAGTCGATCCAGCGTAGCGCCATTGTGCGCATCACGGCGACCGGCGGCGCGGTCGGGCTCGGCAATATCGATCCGTCGCCCGGCTATTCGAAGGAAACCATCGAAGACAGCCTCGCCATGCTCCAGACGAAACTCGCCGGCCTGGTCGTCGGCATGGACCCCACCAATGTGCACCGTGTGTTGCGGAAAATAGAACCCGCCGTGGATGGCTATTACGATGCGAAGGCCGCGATCGAAATGGCGTGCGTCGATCTGTCCGCGCGCGTGTGCGGCGTGCCCGTCTATACCTATCTCGGCGGCGCGGTGAAGGACCGGCTGATGTTCAATGCATGGATCGGCATCCTGCCGCCCGACGAAGCGGCGGCGGAAACGGTTTCATGGCAGAAGCGCGGTTTTCGTTCGGCCAAGATCAAGGTCGGCGGCAACATCGAAGCCGACCGCGATCGCGTCAAGGCGATCCGCGAGGCGGTTGGCCCAGACTTCAATCTGCGCATCGACGCCAATGCGGGTTACGACGCCGACACGTCGATCAAGCTTGCGCATTCGATGCTGCCGTTTAATCTGCAGTTGTTCGAGCAGCCGGTGCCGTGGGACGACATTCAAGGCATGGCGCGCGTGCGGCGCGAGGCGGGCGGTATTCCGATCATGGCGGACGAGTCGGTGCTCGATCATGCAAGCCTCATCAATATCATCAAGGCTAACGCCGCCGACATCGTCAAAGTCAAGGTGATGAAGCAGGGCGGTTTTCTCAATACGCGGCGCATGATAGCGACCGCTGAAGCCGCCGGCATCCGCTGCGTTGTCGGCCACGGCTTCGGGCTCGGCATCAACACCATGGCGGAAATCATGTGCGCCGCGACTTCGAGCAACGTGATCGACGGCCTCGAATGCGTGGGGCCGCTGAAGACTTCCGACGACATCGTGACCCATAAACTCGATCTGACTTCAGGCAGCATCGCGCTGCCGGCGGGCCCGGGGCTCGGCGTCGCGCTCGATGAGACGAAGCTCGGGCGCTATCGTTTCGAGATCAAGGCGGCGGCATAAAATGGAAAGAGCCGGCGTAATTCGCGGTTTTCGCGCCGCCGCTTGCGCGTTGCTGGCCGCGGCATGGTTGCCGTTTTCTGCCGTCGCGCAGGATTACCCGACGCGTCCGGTCACGATCATGTGCTGGTCGGAGCCCGGTTCGCCGGTCGATCTCTTTGCGCGCATGATGGCCAAGCTGTTGACCAGGGAGCTGGGGCAGAACGTGATCGTCGAGAACCGCACCGGCGCCGACGGTATCATCATGGTAAATCAGTTGCTGAAAGCACCGGCCGACGGCTACCTCATTGCGGCGAACACGCTGACCCTTGCATCGCTTTTCGGCGAACCGAACGCGAACTTCAAGCCCGACGATCTGCAAATGATCGCGCGCTCGCAAATCGATCCGTACGGGTTGATCGTGCCGGCTTCGATTCCGTTCAAGAATATCGACGAGTTCGTCAAATACGCGCGCCAGCATCCGAACAAGTTCAATGTCGGCGGGCCGTTCCAGATGGGTTCGCACCGCGTCGCGTGGGAAGTATTTGCCGAGGTCGCGAAGATCAAAGTGAACTGGATCGCGTACAAAGGCGGCGGTCCGGCGCTCCTGGCGGTTGCCGGCGGTCACGTCGATGCGGCTGCCACCAATCCGGGCAACGTCAAACCGTTGATCGCATCGGGTAAGGTGCGCGTACTCGCGGTTTCGTCCGAAAAACGGCTGGCGGATTTTCCGGCTGTGCCGACGTATCAAGAGCGCGGCTGGAATGTCGTGCGCTATCAGTGGCGCGGCATCATGGGTAAGGCCGGTTTGCCGAAGCCGGTGCTGGACAAGCTCGTATCGGCTATTCAAAAATCGCAGCAGACCGCCGAGTGGAAGGCCTATCTTGAACAAGTCACGCAACTCGACGGCTTCATGGGGCCGGACGAATTCAGGGTGCAGCTCCTGAAGGATATCCAGGAACTGGAAGCAGTGAAAAAGAAACTGGGGATAGAACGATGAGCGCGACACCGCGCCAGCGTTTGCGCGCACGCTTAACGCAAGGGCCGCTGATCGTGGCGCCCGGCATCTACGATGCCTACGGCGCGCGCCTCGTCGAGCAGGCGGGATTTGAAGCGGTGTATATGACGGGCAACGGTGTTTCGGCGTCGCTGCTCGGCAGGCCTGACGTCGGGCTCGTCGATCTAACTTTGTTTACCCAGCACGCGCATCGCGCCGCCGCCTGCGTGAGCATTCCATTGATTTGCGATGCCGACACCGGCTATGGCAATGCCGTCAACGTGCGCCACACGGTGCGCGAGTACGAAGCCGCGGGTGTCGCGGCTATTCACATCGAGGATCAGGTGGCGCCCAAACGCTGCGGACATTTGCCGGGCTCGCGGCCGGTGATCGAGCTGGGCGAGGCGGCGAGCAAGATAGAAGCCGCCGTCGCGGCGCGCAACGACCCCGACTTCATCATCATCGCGCGCACTGATTCCGCGGCGGGGCATGGACTCGATGATGCGATAAAGCGCGTGCAGACCTTCCGTAAGGCCGGCGCCGATGTGCTGTTCGTCGAATTGAAGACGAGCCCGACCATACTCGACGATATGCAGCGCATCACGTCTTCAGTCGACGGGCCTTGCCTTGTCAATATCGACGGCGGCGGCAAGCTCGGTGAATTGTCAGCTGCTGAAATCGAGCAACTCGGTTTTCGCATCGCGATATTCCCCGGGCTGGCGCGCAACGCCGCCGGCTTTGCCATCCGCGAAGCGGTCAATGCGTTAAAACGCGATGGCAACACAAAAAGTGTCCGCGACCGCATGTTGACGATGAAAGATTACAACGAAGTGCTCGGCCTCAATGACGTCGAGGCCTGGGAAAAGAAATACCTGGCGCGCTAAATCGGCGTTTATCGGCGGTTGCATAAATAAGGGGTAGCAATGGAAGTCACCAGGATACTGGCCCAATTCGTCGTCGATTCGCGTTACGCGGACATCCCGGCCAAAGTCAGACACGAGGCCGCGCGCTCGGTGCTGAACTGGCTCGGTTGCGCGGTCGGCGGCGCGCGGCACGAGTCGATCGATATTGCGCTGGCGGCACTGTCAGC
>JAYVME010000183.1:0-5027 GCA_043759115.1 Betaproteobacteria bacterium
CATTGCCGCGCCGGCCGGTTGCGTGGTCGGCCCGGTGCCGCCGGCGGCGATCGGCTGCCGTTCGATCTCGGCCAGCGTCCTCGGCGATGTGATCGCGAACGCACTATCGCAGGCGATGCCGCATAAAGCGCTCGCCGGCAGCGGACCGCATCATCTTTACGTGCTGGCAGGATCCGATCCGCGTACCGGCGCGTATTTCGTCAACTACGAAACGCTGGCGGGCGGCATGGGCGCGCGCGCCAATCGCGACGGCGTCGATGGCGTGCGCGTGCATGCGTCGGGCTCCTCCAACCTGCCGGTGGAGGCGCTGGAACACGCATATCCGTTCCGCGTCGAGCGCTACGCGCTGTGGGAAGGCTCGGCGGGCGCGGGCCAGTATCGCGGCGGCATGGGTGTCGTGCGCGATTACCGCGTGCTCGGCGATGATATCGTCGTCAGCCTGTCGTCCGAGCGGCAGAACGTCGCGGCGAACGGCATGCAGGGCGGCGGCGATGGCGCGCGCGGCGCGTTCATTTTGAATCCCGGCACGCCGCAGGAGCAGAAATTGCCGGCCGCCGCGGGCGAACTCGCGTTGCCGCGCGGCAGCGTATTGCGCATCTGCACGCCGTCAGGCGGCGGTTACGGCGATGCGGCCGAACGTACCGCCGCGGCATCCGAGCGCGATGTGCGTGAAGAGCGTCTGGGCAAGTGAATCAGGATGGTGAAATTGTTGCAATATAGGATACTGCGGCAAGAGTCGAATTTGGCAGCATAGGAGCCGGACCATGAACAAACCCGTTACCGAATTCAGCACCATCGCCGCCGCGCGCGCCAACTATCCCGCGCTCGAGCGCTGGACCTATATGGATCTCGCCGGCCGCGGCGTGCTGTCGCGCGGCGTGCGTGCCGCAATCGACGCGCAGCTCGACGAGCGCATGATGAACGGCGGCGACAAGGTGAAATTTTTCGCCTTGATCGAGAGCGCGCGCGGCAAGTTCGCACAGTTGATCAACGCCGAGCCCGACGAGATCGCGTTCACCAAGAACATTTCCGAGGGGCTCAACATGATCGCGACCGGCCTCGTCTGGAAAAGCGGCGACAATGTGATCGTCTGCCCCGATCTTGAGCATCCGAACAATGTTTACCCGTGGCTGAATTTGCGGGAGCGTGGGCTGGAAGTGCGCGCGGTCAAACCGCGCGCCGGCCATATTCCGGCCGACGAGATCATCGCGCGCATCGACGGCAGCACGCGCGTCGTCACCGTGTCGACGGTGACCTTCGCGCCCGGCTTTCGCACGGATGTGGATATGCTTGGAAGCGCGTGCCGCGAGCGCGGCGTGTTGCTTCTCGTCGATGGCGCGCAGTCGGTTGGCGTGCTGCACACCGACGTTAAAAAATCGAACATCGACGCACTCGCGGTGTCGACGCAAAAAGGCCTGCTCGGGCTCTACGGCATGGGTTTTCTGTATTGCCGGCGCGAGTGGGCGGAAAAAATGCGACCCGCCTACCTCGCGCGCTTTGGCGTCGATCTGGGCGAGGCGCACGAGGCGTCGATGGGCAACGAGGCATTCAAGCTGATGCCGGCGGCGCGGCGCTTCGATCTGGGCAACTATAATTATGTGGGTGCCGCGGCGGTCGACGCGGCGATGGGCGAAGTCCTCGCTCATGGCACGCGCGAGGTCGAGCGCTACGTGACGCAACTCGGGCACGCGCTGGCGCAGGGCTTTCTCGACCTCGGCCTGCCGGTGTCGGGCGGCAAGCCCGGGCCGCATCTCGCGCACATCGTGACGGTCGGCACGATGGACGACAATCATTACGGCAGCAACGACGAGCGGTTCAACCGGCTCTATGCGTGGCTGGGCGAAAACCGCGTCAAGCTTTCGATCCGGCGCGGCGTGCTGCGTTTCTCGCTGCATCTCTACAACAATATGGACGACGTCGCGCGCGTGCTGGAGCTGACGCGTGTTTTTCTAAAAAAAGCTAGTTGAACCGCCAAGCCGCCAAGGACGCCAAGGGTAAAAAATGTTATTGATTCACGATTGTCGTTTTTTTCGCCGACGTTTATCTGCCGTTTTGTTGTTCTTGGCGGTCTTGGCGCCTTGGCGGTTCCATCCATGAACTACATTGATTCCACGACCGGCGCGACCTACCCGCTCGACAAGCCGCGTTGGTGCGGCGACGGCGGCGCGTATCTCAATCTGGGCGATGCGCCGGGGCTGACGCGCGATGAAATCGATACGTCGCGGCGTTCAGTATGGCGTTATGCCAAGGCGTTGCTCGTCGACGCGAAGGATGCGGTAACGCTCGGCGAGGGCTGGACCCCGCTCATTTGCGGCAAGCTCGATGGCGTCGCGGTGACCATGAAGCTGGAATTCATGATGCCGACCGGCTCATTCAAGGACCGCGGCATGACCACGCTGATCACTTATCTGAAAAGCCGCGGCATCACCAGCGTGCTGGAAGATTCATCGGGCAATGCGGGCGCATCGCTCGCCGCGTACGCCGCTGCGGCCGGCATGCGCAGCCGCATCCTGGTGCCGGCGACCGCGTCATATCCGAAAATCGCGCAGATGGCGGCGACCGGCGCGGATGTGGTTACGATCAAAGGCTCGCGTCAGGACGTTGCCGAGGCGGCTTTGCGTTATGCCAGCGAAATTTTCTATGCGAGCCACAACTGGCAGCCGTTCTTTATCGAGGGCACCAAGACACTCGCGTATGAATTATGGGAGCAACTCGGTTTCAAAATCCCCGACAACATCGTATTTCCGGTCGGCTATGGCAGCAACGTGTGCGGCTGCGAGCGCGGGTTCGCCGAACTCATGCGGCGCGGCGAGACCGACAAGATGCCACGCCTGTTTGGCGTGCAGGCGGCGAATTGCGCGCCGTACTTCTCCGCGTTCAGGGCCGGCGGCGAGCAACTGGTGCCGACGAAAATCACCGCCACCGTCGCGGAAGGCATCGCGTCATCCAGGCCGACGCGCGTGCGTGAGGTGTTGCGCGCGGTGCGCGGTTCCGGCGGGAGCATGGTGGCGGTAACCGAAGATGAAATCGTGTCCGCGCTCGGTGCATTAGCGCGCCAGGGTTTGTACGTCGAGCCGACGAGCGCCGCTGCGGCGGCGGGCCTGCGTTTGTTGTTCAGGGACGGTGCGATTGCGCCGGAAGAGACGACTGTTCTGGTGCTGACCGGTTCGGGCTTGAAAGCGTCGGAAAAAATCGGTCAATTGCTGCAGGTCGGCGCGCGCGGCGAGTGACGTTTCAAGGCGCATAAAAAAAACCCGCGCATGCGCGGTTTTTTTTTTCGATGGCGGCGAACTATTCGAGCTTGAGGCCGGCAGTCTTGACGATTTTCGCCCACTTGTCGATTTCGCTCTTCAGCCAATTACCGAGTTGCTCCGGGGTCATGGTGTAAACCTCGGCGCCCTGCTTCGCGAGGTTCTCCTTCATTTCCGGCGTGTTGAGTATGCGCGAAATTTCACTGTTGAGCCGGGCGATGACTTCTTTCGGCGTGCCCGCCGCCGCGACAATGCCCTGCCACGAGCCGGTCTCGAAGTCCTTGAGCCCCGCTTCGGCGACCGTCGGCACGTCGGGTATTGAGGCGACGCGCTTCGAGCTCGATACCGCGATGAGTTTCAGCTTGCCCGATTTTACGTGCGGATAGGTCGCGAGCATGCCGTTGAATATCGCATCCGCCTGGCCGGAAGCAAGACCGATGATCGCGTCCGCGCCGCCTTTGTACGGGATGTAGGTCCATTTGACGCCGGTTTGCGCTTCGAAAGCGATGCCGGCAAGGTGCGGCGCGCCACCTATTCCCGAAACTGCAAAGTTGAGCAGGCCGGGTTTCGATTTCGCGAGCGCAATCAGTTCCTGCGTCGTTTTCACCGGCACCGAGGGATGCACCGCCAGGAGATGCGGCGAATAGGCCACCATGGTCACCGGCGCGAGATCCCTGAGCGGATCGAACGGCAGTTTGTAAATGCTGGGACTGATCGAGAGCGCTCCGAGATCGGCGAGCAACAGCGTATAGCCATCGGGCGTCGACTTCGCGACCAGATCCGCGCCGATGTTGCCGTTGGCGCCGGAACGATTGTCGACCACGATCGATTGGCCGAATGCTTCATTGAGCCTGGGGCTCAAGAGGCGCGACAGGATGTCGGAAGTGCCGCCCGCCGGGTAGGGCACGATGATGCGCACCGTTTTAGTCGGGTAGTTTTGCGCCAATGCAACGCCGGCGGCAAACCACGCGCAGCACGCGGCTGCGATCATTTTTTTCATGCGGGTTCCTCCCAATGGCTGCGGCTACGGGCAGGGCTGGTCTAAGAATAATTATTCAAAATATGCGAACATAGTATGGAAGGTTAATCAGCCGTGCGCAATATCGATTTGGCGGTTTGTATATGAAGCACAATTGGGAGAAGCAAGTTGAAGATTACCGCGGTAAAGCCTTATACAGTGCATCCGGGCTGGCGCAAGAATCTTATTTTCGTCAAGGTGGAAACCGACGCCGGCATTCATGGCTGGGGCGAGGCGTACTCGCAATACGATCGCGACACCGCGGTGGTGGCGCAGATCACCGCCCTCGGCAAGTACGCAGTCGGCCGCGACCCGTTCAACATCAAGCATTTCACGCAAATAGCGTTTGACGATTACGCGGCGCGGCGCGGCTCGCTCGAGTTGTTCTGCGCGATCAGCGGCATCGAGCAGGCGATGTGGGACATCGCCGGCAAGGCGTGCAAGCAGCCGGTCTACAACCTGCTCGGCGGGCGTTGCCGCGACCGCATACGCGTCTACGCGAACGGCTGGAGTTACCAGATGAAGGAGCCCGCCGACTACGCGCGCGCCGCGGAGAAAGTCGTCGCGCAGGGCTTTACTGCGTTGAAACTCGATCCGTTGCCGTCGCCGTGGCGCAGCTGGATACCGAAAGAGCACGAAGCGCGCGCGGTCGCGGTGATCAAGGCGGTGCGCGATGCCGTGGGGCCGGACGTTGATATCCTGATCGACCAGCACCGTCGTTTGGCGCCGATGCATGCGATTCCGCTCGACAAGAAACT
>JAYVME010000184.1:0-11265 GCA_043759115.1 Betaproteobacteria bacterium
ATATCCCGCTCGTTTATTTCGTCGATGTGCCGGGATTCCAGATCGGTATGGAAGCCGAGGCCGCGGGCATCCTGCGCATCGGCATGCAGGGACGTTACCTCAACATGCAGTTGTCGGTCCCCGTGTATACGGTCGTCGTGCGCAAATGCTACGGCATGGCGGGCGGCAGCACGCTAGACCGCAACGGGCTCAATTTCAAAATCGCGTGGCCCTCCGCGGAATGGGGTTCGCTGCCGATAGAGGGCGGCGTCAAAGCGGCATTCCGGCGCGAAATCGAGGCGGCGTCCGACCCGGCGGCGAAAGAAGCCGAGATCGAAGCGGAAATCCGCCGCATGACTTCGCCGTTTTTGACCGCCGAAGCGTTCGGCGTCGAAGACATCATCGACCCGCGTGAAACGCGGCCCTATCTATGCCGTTTCCTCGAAGCCGCACGGGTCGGCATGCAAACCCGTGTCGGGCCGCGGCTGCGCGCCGGCGTGCGACCGTAAATCTGAAATTTATCACCAGGACCCGCTGCAATGGCATTTGAAAAATTACTCGAAGAATACGAAGCCCGCCGCGCCAGAGCGCTCGGCATGGGCGGTCCGGCCAAGCTGGCGCGGCGTAAAAAAGCCGGCCAGTTAAACGCACGCGAACGCATCGCCGCACTGGTGGATGCCGGCAGCTTTATCGAATCGGGTCTGTTCGGCGCGTCCGGCGTATATCCCGAGCAGGCAGCCGAAACACAGACCGACGGCAAGCTCGCCGGCTTCGCGCGCATCGCCGGCCGTGATGTCGCGGTCGTCGTCAACGACTTCACGGTCAAGGGCGCATCGACCAGCGCGACTAACGGCAAGAAAGTCGGTCATATGAAACGCACCGCGACCGAGCGCGGCATGCCGCTCGTTATCGTCGGCGAATCGACCGGTGCGCGCCTGCCCGACGCGATGGGTTCGCGTGGCATGGGGATGCTGCTTGGCAACGACAACACGCAGTTCCGCCGCACGCGCGAAACGCCGCTCGCCACTGCCGTCATCGGCCCGTCGTTCGGCTCCTCCGCCTGGCTCGCATGCCTCGCCGATTTTGCGGTGATGCAAAAAGGCGCGACGATGGCGGTGTCGAGTCCGCGTCTGATCGAAATGGCGCTCGGCGCGAAAGTCGATCTCGAAGAACTCGGCGGCTGGCGCATGCATGCCGAAATTACCGGCCTCGTCGACCAGATTGTCGATACCGAAGAGGAAATGTTCGCCGCGCTCAAGCGCTTTCTCTCCTACCTGCCGAGCCATCACCGCGAAGCGCCGCCGGACGCGCCGGTGCCCGCGGGTTCCGGCGCCGATATGCACGATGTCTTTTCGATCCTGCCCGAAAAGCGCACCCAGGTGTACGACATGAAGCGCGTCATCACGGCGCTCGTCGATAAAGACACCATGTTTGAATTGAAACCGCGTTTTGGCAAAAGCGCCTGCGTCGCGCTGGCGCGCCTCGGTGGCAAGAGCGTGGGCATCGTCGCCAACAATCCGCTCCATCGCGGCGGCGCGCTCGACGCCGATGCGTGCCGCAAGATCGTCGACTTTCTCGTGCTGTGCGATTCATTCAACGTGCCCATCGTCCTGCTCGTCGACACACCCGGCTTCCAGATCGGCACCGAAGCCGAGAAAAGCGGCGCGCCGGGCAAAATCATGAACTTCATGAATGCGATGACGCTGGTCACGGTGCCCAAGCTGTCGGTGATCCTGCGCAAAAGTTACGGTCGCGCCTACGTGTGCATGGGCGGCGGGCGCCACTCCGACGATATCGCGGCATGGCCGACCGCCGAAATCAGTTTCATGAGCCCGGAGTTCGCCACCACCATCGTGCACGGCGTGAAGCCGGGCGATGCGGACTATCCGGCGCGGCTCGCCGAAATCGAGCAGGGCTCCGACGTGTGGGGACTCGCCTCGGTGTTTGCCGCGCAGGCGGTCATACGTCCCGCGGAAACGCGCGATTATCTGATCCGCATGCTGGATGTTTACAAACTGCGTATGACCAAGGGGGTCGGCCAGCATTTGATGCGTACGTGGCCGACGAGTTATTAAGGCAAGGATGAAGGCGGAAGGATGAAGGATGAATAGTAAATATAGCTGGCGCGAGTGGGGGGTAAATTTCATCCTTCATCCTTCATCCCTCATCCTTTTCGCGATACGGCGTGCGAAATGTTCGCAAAAGTAGTCGTCGCTAATCGCGGCGCGGTCGCGGCGCGCGTGCTGCGCGCGCTGTATGAAATGCGCATCAAGTCGGTGGCGCTGTATTCCGAAGCGGACTACGGTGCGCCGTACCTGGAAATGGCGAACGAGACTTATGCGATAGGCGCGGCGCCGGCGCGCGACAGTTACCTCAATCAGGACGTGCTGCTCGACGTGTTCAAGCGCGCGGGCGTTGACGGCATGCATCCGGGCTACGGATTTCTTTCGGAGAACGCGGAATTCGCACAACGCGTGACGGATGCAGGCGTGCACTTTATCGGCCCGTCGCCCAAATGGATAGCCGCCATGGGGCACAAGACGCGCGCGCGCGACATCGCGGCGCAGTACGGTATGCCCATGTCGAAAGGCTCGGACGTATTGCCGATGGAACCCGCTGCGATACTGGCGGCGGCGCGCGCGATCGGTTACCCGGTGCTGGTCAAGCCGGCGGGCGGCGGCGGCGGCATCGGCATGCTGCCGGCCAAGGACGAAAGCGAATTGCTGGCGGTGGTCGAGCGCTCGCGCTCGATGGCGACGCGCGGTTTCGGCAATGCCGAGGTCTACCTCGAGCGCCTGTTTGAGCGTCCGCGGCACGTCGAATTCCAGGTACTCGGCGATCAACACGGCAACGCCGTGCATTTATTCGAGCGCGACTGCTCGGTGCAGCGCCGCAATCAGAAAGTCATCGAAGAGGCGCCGGGTCCCGCGCTCGAGCGCTCTGCGGTGAATGCGGTGGCCGACCAGATTGCGGCCATCATTAAAGAGATGGGCTACGATAATATCGGCACCGTCGAAATGCTGATGAGCGCCGACGGCGCATTTAATTTTCTCGAGATGAACACGCGTCTGCAGGTCGAGCACGGCGTGACCGAGGAAGTGACGGGAGTAGATCTGGTGCGGGCGCAGATCCGTTCGGCCGCCGGCGAGAAGCTCGAGGCCATCCTGCCCAAAACGCTCGCGATCAACGGTCATGCTATCCAGGCGCGCGTGTATGCCGAAGACCCGAAGAATTTTTTCCCGTCGCCCGGCAAGCTCACCGTGTTCCGGCCGCCCGTGGATAAATCGATCCGTATCGAGACCGGCTACGCCGAAGGCCGCGACGTGACGCCGTATTACGACCCGATGATCGCCAAGGTGATCGTGCATGAAGCGACGCGCGAGCTCGCCATCGAGAAACTCGCTCGCGCGCTCGACGCATTCGATATCAAAGGCCCCAAGACCAATATTCCGGCGGTCGTCGCGATTTTGCGTTCCGAGCAGTTTCGCTCGGGTGACGTGCATACCGGACTTATTCCGGAAGTGCTCACCCAGAAAAAAGCATGATCGGCGCACAACTCATTGCGGCGGCGCGCACGCAGGGCCGCGCCGCGCTCGACGAATTAGCCGGCAAGCAATTGCTCGCGAGTTTCGCTGTGCAGGTGCCTAAATCCGTGATGGTGTCGAATGCCCGGGCTGCGGCAGCCGCAATGGCAAAATTGACGCCGCCGTTCGCGGTTAAAGTGATGTCGCCGGACATCCTGCACAAGAGCGACGCTGGCGGGGTAAAAATAGGTTTGCAAAATTCGCATGAAGTCGAGCAGGCGATAGCCGCCATGGCGGAGTTGCCTCCAATCAAGCACGCGCGCGTCGACGGCTACTTGATCGAAGAAATGGCGCCGGCCGGACAGGAGATCGTCGTCGGCGCTGTGCGCGATCCGGATTTCGGTCCCATGGTGATGGTGGGGCTCGGCGGAATCTTCGTCGAAGTTCTGGCGGATGTGGCGTTCCGCATCTGCCCGATCACGCGGCTCGACGCTGATGAAATGCTTGACGAACTGAAAGGCGCCGCGATTCTCAAGGGGGCGCGCGGACGCCGGCCGGTTTCACGCGACGCCATCGTCGACGTGTTGCTAAAAATCGGCGGTGAAGACGGACTCTTGATGCGGCACGCCGACGACTTCAAGGAGGCCGATATCAATCCGCTGATCGTGTCGGAGACCGGCGCGGTGGCGGTCGATGCGCGATTCATACTGACATGACCGACCATAGCGTTCTGGAGCGTTACGCGCCTTTGTTCATGCCGAAAACGGTCGCCGTGGTCGGCGCGTCGAGCAAGGGCAACGCGTTACCCAATGTATTCATCCGCCGCATCCGCGAGTTTGGCTTCAGCGGCGAGATCTATCCGATCCACCCGACTGCCGCGGCTATCGACGGCATCCCCGCCTATCCGAGCCTGGCCGCCACGCCGCAGCCCGTCGATTATGCGTATATCGCGGTGTCGGCCGCGCAGATTCCGGACATGCTGAAAGTGGCGGCGGGCCGCGTGCGGTATGCACAGGTCGTGTCGAGCGGCTTCGGCGAAGTCGATGAAGGCAAAGACTTGCAGCAACGCGTGCTCGACGCGGCGCGCGCGGGCGGCATGCGTTTGTTAGGACCGAACTGCCTCGGCATCTACACGCCGCGCGGCAAAATCACTTTCACGGAAATCAGCCCGACGGAAGTCGGTCACGTTGGTGTCATCTCGCAAAGTGGCGGACTGGGCACCGATATCATCCGGCGCGGCCTGAGCCGGGGGATAAAATTTTCCGGCCTGGTTACCGTCGGCAACTGCGCCGACATTACGCCGAGCGATTTGCTCGAATTCTATCTGGCCGACGCGCAGACCAAAGTCATCGGCTTCTACATCGAAACGGCCAAAGACGGACGCCGGCTCTTCGATATGTTGCGCGCGGCGAAAGCGCAAAAGCCGGTTGTCATCCTGAAAGGCGGCCGCACCGGGCAGGGCCTGGCCGCCGCGGCGTCGCATACCGGTTCGCTGGCGGGCGACGATCGTGCATGGATCGCGCTGTCGCGTCAGACCGGCTGCGTGCTCGTTGGCACGCTCGATCAATTCATCGACACGCTGCTGATATTTCAGACGCTGACGCCACAGCCGCAACATCCGACGAAGCGCGTGGTGTTGTTCGGCAACGGCGGCGGCACCAGCGTGCTCGCCACCGATTATTTCGCGCGCCTGGGGCTCGACGTGGAGCCGTTTGCGCAGCCGGCGCTCGAGGCGCTCGCCGCGCTCAAGTTGCCTCCCGGCACCAGCATCACCAATCCGGTCGATTGCCCGGTCAGCACGCTGCAGCAGGACAACGGACGCGTGGCCGAAAAAATCCTCGACGAGATCTACGCGAAGGGCCGACCCGAAGCGCTCGTCATTCATCTCAATATGTCGGCATTCGCCGGGCGCACGCCGCCCGCGGTGCTCGACAACGTGCTGCAGGCCGCGCTGCGCGTGCAGACGCATTACCCCGGACAGGCGCATTTTCTGCTCGTGCTGCGCTCTGACGGCGACCCCCAGCTCGAAGCGCGCAAACGCGTGTTTCGCGACAGCGCGGTCGCGCTCGGCATTCCGGTATACGACGAGATGAGCAATGCCGGCCACGCGCTCGCGGCGTTGCAGGCGCACGAACGGTTCCTGCATACGCGTGGCGGGTAAGCGAGCATGGTTGCCACCGATTTCAAGGCGCTGAGTCTCGCTTTTCGTGTCTATAGCGGCCAGGACGCCCTCGAAAACCTGCCGGCGGAACTGAAGCGCAACCAGGCGCGGCGCGCATTCATTCTGTGCGGGCGCACCGTGTCGCGCCGCACCGATCTCATCGCACGCATGCGCCGCATCCTCGGCGGTTCGTGCGCGGGCGTGTTCGACGAAATCGAAAAAGACTCGACGCTGCCCTCCGTGCTGCAAGCGACCGCCGCGGCGAGCGCGGCAAACGCCGATCTTCTTATAGGTGTTGGCGGCGGCAGCGTAACGCAGGCGACCCGCGTCGTCGCGATCTTGCTCGCCGAAAAAAGCGCGCCGCATGAATTGATTACGCAGTATCCCGATAATGCACCGGCCATCAGCCCCAAGCTCAACGCGCCCAAGCTGCCCATCATCAACGTATTGACGGTGCCGACGAGCGCGCAGAACCGCGGCGGCTCGGCACTGCGCGACGACACGCTCGATCACCGCATGGAGTTCTTCGATCCCAAGACCCGCCCCAAGGCGATCTTCTGGGATGCGGACGCGCTGCTGACCGCGCCGTCCGCGCTTATACGCACGGCGGGCTGTTCGATTTACTGGCGCAGCGTGATGAATCTCGGCTGGGTCGACGTCAATCCGTTGCTCGAAGGCGTGCGCCTGCACGCGCATCGGCTGGCGGCGCGCGCATTGCCGCGGATTATGGATGCGACTGACGCGGGCCCGCGCGTCGAATTATGCGCAGCAGCCTTTTTGCTGAACCGCGACGCCGACGAAGGTGGCAACAGCACCCCCCGGCATTGGGTGGTGCGCGCGACTTACGCGTTCGCGACTTCGCTGTTCATCTCATTTCCGCATATCGGGCAGGGCGAGGCGAATACCGCGTTGACCGGCACCGTGCTGCGCCGGCTGGGCGGCCGCGACAGCCAAGCGATGGCGCAACTGGCGCTTGGCCTCGGCGTGTGGGACGACAGCATGCCGGTTGCGGAAGCGCCGCAGCGCGCGGCCGATTACCTTGATAAATTTTTCAGCGGCCTCGGCATGCCGACGCGGTTGCGCGATCTCGATTTTCCACGCGTAGGGTTGGAGAAGGTCCTCGAGAATTCGCTCAAGAATTTCAATGCCGATCCCAAGCGCGAATTTGTGCGTGAGCGCGAGCTGCTGCGCGACGTGCTGCAGGCGGCGTGGTAGTCGAACGAAACAACGTGTCGGTTAGCGTTGAGTGCGTGTCGCGGCAAACGGCAACTCGTCGAGCAAAAGCGCCCGCGTCAGCACGCGGGTGGCCGCCAGAAAATCGTCGAGCGTCATGTTTTCGGCAGGATTGTGCGAGCCGTGGGCGTTGCGGATGAAAATCATCGCCGTGGGCACGCCGGCCTGCGCGAACACCGCGGCGTCATGGCCGGCGCCGCTCGCGAGCCGCATCTGCGGCACGCCGCTCGCCGCGCAGAGTTTTTCCAGTTGTTTAATCCACTGCGGATGCATCGGCGCCGGCCGATTGACGATCGCTTGGTCGAACGTGAATTCGACGCCGCGTTCGCGCGCGACCACCTCCGCCTCCGCTTGCACGAGAGCGTGAAACCCTTGCAGCGTCGCATCATCGTCCGCGCGGATCTCGACGCTCAAGCGCGCGGCGCCGGGGATGCGCGCGATCGAATGCTCTTGCGGGTTCGTGCCGACGATGCCGTGAGTGATGACGAGCTGTTTGCCCTGCCCCAGCCACTGCTGCCAATGGCGGTCGATGCGCATGATGAAGTCCGCGACCGCGACGACCGCGTCATGGCGCAGGTAGCGCGGCGTCGCCCCGGCGTGCGCCGCGGTGCCGTTGCAGACGACACTCATGTGCCGCACATTGCCGTAGATGCCCGTCACCACGCCCACCGGCAGGCCCTGCGCCTCCAGTATCGGGCCCTGTTCAATATGGACCTCGATGAAGCCCGCGACCGTAGCGGGATCAAGCAGTTGCTCGCCGCGCGCAATGGCCGCGACATCGGCCTTGATATCTCCCAGATATTCTTTGAGCGGCCGGTCGTTGTCGTAACGCGGGCGCGCAAGGTCAGCCGCCGTGAGCAGACCGAACAATGCGTGCGAGCCGATCCAGGACTTGCCGAACCAGGCGCTTTCCTCGCCGCGCAGTGCGAACAGTTTCACCGTGCGCGGAGGCTCAACGCCAAGTTGCTTAAGGCAGATCATTGCCAGCAATCCCGCGATCACGCCGGCGGCGCCGTCGTAATTGCCGCCGCGCGGCACCGAGTCGAGGTGAGACCCCGTTGCCATGAACCGCTTGTCGCGCGCCCGGCCGGGCAAGGTCACGACGAGATTGCGCGCCCGGTCGGTTTCGACCGTGAGCCCGTGGTCGACAGCCGTGCGCGCGATCAGCGCATGCGCCGCGTCCTCGCCCGCACCGAAAGCTTCGCGGGTGATGCCGACGCCATCGAACGATAGCTGCTTTAGTTCCGCGAATAGGTTGGCCGCGAGCGCGCGCAGTTCCGCGTCCGGAAAGCAGCCGTCGAACGGATCTGCGTTCATCGACAAAGCGTGACGTGAAAACCGCGCTTCACAACTGCGCCGGCGCAGGGGCCGCGCTCATATACCAGTCGGCGATCTGGCTACCGGTCATGAATATGATGTCATCGCGCCGCTTGAGCAGCTTGAGGCACTCGACGAGGTAGGGCATGCGGTGCGGTACGCCGATCTGATGCGGATGCAAGCCCAGCGTCAGCACGCGCGGCTGCGTCTTGAGTTCAGGACCGAAGGTCTTCAAGGTATCTTTGAGCCGCTGCAGCACTTCGGGCGACGACTGGCGTTCCACGGTGTAGACCAGGCTGTCGTTAAGCTCGAAGCCATAGGGCATGCAGATCAGCGGTCCGTGCTTGGTGCGCATCCAGCACGGCAGGTCGTCGAGGATCCAGTCGAGGTTGTATTCGATGCCGTGTTTTTTGAGTATGTCGGGCGTGTCGAAAGTCTGCGCGAAGCCTGGCCCCATCCAGCCGCGCACCTTCTTGCCCGTAAAAGCCGCCACCTGGTCGAGAGCTTTCACGATGGTCGCCTCCTCGTTTTCCTCCTTGTGCAGCAGACGCTGGGTGTAGCCATGACCGATGAATTCCCAGCCCGCGCGCAGCATGGCGTCGGCGACCGACGGATAGCGCTCGATCACGGTGGAGTTCAGGTTGACACTCGCCGGGAGTTTCAAGTCCGCCAGCAACTTGAGCAGGCGCGGCATGCCGCAGCGCAGCCCGTACTCGGCCCACGCATAGTTGGGAATGTCGGGTATCGTCTCCATGCCATGCGGCGTGGAGAGCGTCTTGCGCGGCATGGGCTGATCGAACGGCCAGTATTCGACGTTGAGCACGACATGGGCGATCAGCATCTTGCCTTTTTTCGGCGGCTTGAGCGGCTTGCGTTCGCTCGTCATCTGGAAGGGTACGCGTGGATTGTTCATGTTGAAGTTCTCCGGATTAAAACGTTACGCCGCCTTATACGATGGCGTGCTGTTCCTTGAGGGTACTGCGCAGTGTTTCGACATCAATGGCGCGCGGCGCAACATTGCTGGCAGCCGCCAGTGCCGCGGCCGTACCTGCCGCGTGGCCGTACGCCATGCACTGGGCGCCCATGCGGGCCGAGCCCACGGCTTCGCGTGTCGCGGCAAGACAGCGCCCGGCGACCAGCAGCCCGTCGGTGTCCCGCGGGACCAGCGCACGGTACGGGATATCGTAGTCGCCGCCGTCGCGCACGAACAAATGCTCGCGCACGTTGGCGTGGGTTTGCGATTGCACGCTCATGGGATACGCGCCGCGCGCGATAGCATCCGGAAAGCGTGCGCCGTTCTCAACGTCGGCACGCGTGAGTTCGTAGGCGCCGACGATACGGCGCGAAGCGCGCACTGATACTGCGGGCATCACCGTGTGCAGAAAACACCCATTGAATCCGGGTACATAGCGCCGCAGTACTTCCAGCACGAGATGCAACTGGCGCTGCCCTTCTACTTCGGCGCGGCTCAACTCGACGCCGTTCGTGGCGTCGAACGTGATGCTGGTGGCGTTGAGCGTCACGATGTCGCGCCGATGCGGCATGGGCATGATGCTGAAGCGCGCCCCGAACGGTTTTAGCCGCCCCCAGCCGCTTTTGTCTTCACTGGTGATTTCCCATTCCGCCCAATCGCGCCGCGGGATGTAGTCGCGCACCAGATTGGCGAGGTAGATGTAAGGACAATCGTAAATATCCCGCACCTGGTCGCGCATGACGGCAGCCGTATCGAGACCCTTTGAATCGCGCAGATAAGGGTCGGCCAGCAGCACGATTTTCCGCGGTGCGCTTCGCGCATCAGCGATGAAGCTGTCGGTGTCGACGCCGGCGACGCGAAACAACAGCGTCGCATTCAGCGCGGCCTCCGGCACATCCTGGTTGTATGCAGCGCCGGCGCGCACTGCGACATCGGCATCGCCGGTGGCGTCGATGACGACTTTGGCGCGCATTTCGTGCAGCCCCGCCTTGTTGTGCACCTGCACGCCAGTAACCCGGCCCTGCGCAACCATCACGTCGACCAGTATCGTGTGCAGCGAAAGATCGACGCTTGCGGCGTCCGCCATTTCAAACAACACGAGCTTCATGATGTCCGGATCGACCGGCGTGAAGGAGCCGCCAATGCCGGTGGGGTTGGGCAGATGCCCGCCTTCGCGGGCGCCGCCACGACGCGCGATATGATCCACCAGCTCCTGCGGCAGCCCGCGCACGATCTGCTCGCTGCGGCTGTTGTGGAACGGCGTGATATTCGCGAGCGCAAAGCAGGTGCCGCCGAGGTGACCGGCGCGTTCCACCAGGCAGGTGCGTGCGCCGGAGCGCGCCGCTGCGACCGCTGCGATGGACCCGGCCGTGCCGCCGCCGACTACGATTACGTCAAAATCAGTATGCTGCATAGCGGCTCAATCCAGCGCACGCCGGACCCATTCTGCGTGCACGAACAATGCGGAATCGCCGCCGTGGCACGCCACGGCCTGCACACCCAGCGGCAATCCTGCAGGACCGGTGCCGCAAGGCAGCGTCATGCAGGGCAGATGCAGCAGCGACCACATCAGGCCGAAAACCGGGTCGCCGGTGCTGGCCAAACCCAGCGGCGCCTCGCCGGTCGCGCTGGGCGCGAGCAGCACCGCGTGTTGCTTGAGCGTGTCGGCGATGCGGGCGCGGCAACGTACGGCGAGCGCTTGGCCGGCTTCGTATTGCGCGCGCGTTACTTTGAGGCCGGCGGTGATGCGCGCAGTCAGGCTGGCCGAAATCAACTGTGGAAAGCGCATGCGCTCGTCGGTGAGCGCGCGCGAGAATTCGTATCCGCTCAGAGTCGTCTGGGTCTCGGCAAGTGCGGCGAATTCGTCGGCGAGTTCGACCTCAACCACGGTGGCGCCGGCGGCGGCCAGCGTGCTGGCGGCGCGCTCGAAATTGGCCTGGCTGGCGGCGTCGGCCTGTTTCCAGTACGGCGTGCGGCACAGGCCGATGCGCGGTTTGAGGGTTTTGACCTGGTCAAACAAAGTCGCCGGCATTCCCGAAAGTTCTTCGGCAATCAGCGCGGCGTCGGCAACGGTGCGC
>JAYVME010000185.1:0-11244 GCA_043759115.1 Betaproteobacteria bacterium
CAAAAAACCATTCAAAGGCCAACCATGAGTGTCCAACTAACGCTGAAACTTTGTCACATCAATGTCAAAAAAGTGTCCAACTAACGCTGAAACTTGCCCGATGAAGGATGAAGGATGAAGGATGAAGGATGAATAGGTGCGCGGCAACGCTTCGCGCCTCCCACTTTCAATGCGACTGTCCGGCGGATTAGGAAATCAAGAGTGGTCCGCAGTTTAACTTCATCCCTCATCCTTCCGCCTTCATCCTTGCCTTTTACTCGCCTTTAATGCCTGCCGCCTTGACGACCTGCATCCAACGCGCGACTTCCGCTTTCATGATGGCTTCGAAATCTTCGGGCGAACTGCCGACGGGTTCCGATGCTTCGACGGCAAGGATGGCTTTGATCTCCGGCGTGCGTATCGCTTTCACCGCTTCGGCATTCAATCGCGCGATGATGGCCGGCGGTGTCTTTGCCGGCGCCAGCAAACCAATCCAAGACGAGTACTCGTAACCCTTCACGCCGGCTTCAGCGATCGTCGGCACGCCGGGCGCGGCGGCGGAGCGCCTGGCGGTGGATACGGCAAGCGCGCGCAAGCGGCCGGATTTGACGTGCGGCAGGGCGGTCGAGATGGTCGAGAAATTCACCTGCGTTTCACCGCCGATGAGAGCATTGACGTTGAGCGAACCGCCCTTATACGGGATATGCACCATCCGGATGCCGGTCATGTGCATTAACAGTTCCATCGACAGATGGGTGCCGGTGGCGACACCGCTCGAACCGAAATTGAGTTGACCCGGACGCGCTTTGGCAAACGCGATCAATTCCTTCACGGATTTGACCGGCAGCGACGGGTGCACGACAAGAATGTTGGGCAGCGACGTGAGTTGACTGATGGGCGCGAGATCGCGCACGGGATCGAACGGCAATTTGTAAAGGCTGGGGCTCATGGTGACGGAGGCGGCGACTGCGAGCAGCGTATAGCCGTCTGGCGCGGCCTTGGCGACAAGATCGGTGCCGATGACGCTGCCGGCACCGGGGCGGTTCTCCACCACCACGGATAGCCCGAACGCATCGGCGAGTTTTTGCGCGAGCGGCCGCGCCACCAGATCGGTGGAGCCGCCGGCGCTTTGCGGCACGATGATGCGTAGCGGCTTGGTTGGGTAGTTCTGGGCGTTCGCCGCGACAGCGTGTGCGAACAGCAATGCGGCGACAAAGATTCGTCGTCCCCGCGCAGGCGGGGACCCAGGTTCTTTGTTCTGGTTTCCCGCCTGCGCGGGAATGACGAAGTCAGGGAAATCCTTGGCGTGCATTTATGCAATCCTCAATATTTGAGTACGATTCCGCTCAATCGATACGCGCGCCGGATCGTTTGATCACGTCCGCCCATTTTACGAGTTCCGTCTTGATGTAAGCGGCAAACTGCTGGCGCGTGTTGCCAACCGGGACGATGCCGTCGTCGTGCAGGCGCTGCTTCATATCCGCGGCCTGCATGATTTTTATCACGTGATTACTCAACGCATTGAGCACGTCCTCCGGCGTGCCGGCTGGTGCGAGCACGCCATACCATTGGCTCGATTCATAACCCGTGAGTCCCGCTTCAGCGACCGTCGGCAGTTCGGACATCGAGGGCAGCCGCGTCGTGCTGGTCACCGCTATTGCGCGCAGGCGTCCCGACTTGATGTGCGGTCCGGCGTTGATCGCTGGCAGAAACATGACCGGGGTTTCGCCGCTAAGCACCCCGATCATTGCCGGGCCCGACCCGCGATAGGGGATATGCACCATCTGGACGCCGGCCAGCGTGTTGAAAAGCTCGCCGGCGAGGTGCGGCGTGCTGCCGTTGCCGGAACCCGCAAAGCCGACCGCGCCGGGTTTGGCTTTCGCCAGCGCGATAAGATCCTTGACCGACTTCACCGGCAACGAGGGGTGCACGACCAGCACGTTGGGTCCCAGCGCCATCAGGCTGATGGGGTCGAAGTCCTTGATCGCGTCGTACGGAATTTTCGCATAGAGGCTGGGATTGGTGACGAAGCCGGCGCCGGTGAAAAGCAGGATGTAACCGTCTTTCGCTGACTTGGCGACGACTTCGGTGCCGATATTGCCGTTGGCGCCGCCGCGGTTCTCGATGACGAACGATTTGCCGAAACTGTCCGTGAGCCGTGCGGCGAGCAGGCGCCCGGCGCTGTCGACGCCGCCGCCGGCCGGGAATGGCACGATCAGGCGTACCGGGCCAGCGGGATAACTTTGCGCGAGCGCGGTGCAGATCAGGCCAGCCAACGCAGTGGTCAGCACGGACTGGCGGACGGCGGTCGTCAGAACGGTTGCTACAGTGGTGCGGACCATGCGTTGTCTCCGTGATTCTTATTGTTGTGTGGCACGCTGCCAGGCGGTTAGCAGCGCGCGCGCCGCGAATTCGACGGCCATCTCGCGTTTATATGCGATCGAGCCGCGCACGTCCGCCATCGGCTGCGCGAGTGCGCGCACGTTTTGCACCGCGCGGCGCACGAGGGCTTCATCCAATCTCTGGCCCGTCAATTCCGGCGGATCGAGGATGATCGGCTTCCAGCTGACGGAGCCAATAACGACGCGGGCATGCGTGCAGCGGCCCTCTGCATCGACGGTGACCTTCGCGGCCGTGTTGACGGTCGGAATCTCCAGCACGTTGCGCGCCATGTATTTGTAGAAACTGGAGCCGCTCAATGGCGGCAGCGGCTCCACTTCGACGCCGACGATCATTTCGTCCTTGGCGATGCGCTTCTCGAAAAGGTCGGGTAGTGTTGCGACGCGCCGACCATTGGGGCCGGCGACCGTCGCGCGCGAGTCCAGCGCCAACAGCGCGACGGGGAGATCGAAGCCGCCGATGAGCGGGCCGATGCTGCCGCCGATGGTGATCATGCGGCGCAAGCGCACGATGCCGACGGCTTCGAGCGCTTCGTCCATGGCTTGCCAGTTTTTGCGGATGCGCATGTCGTCATACAATGCCTGCAGCGGCACGGCGGCATTCGCTTTCAGTCGGCCGCGCGCATCGAGCGACAATTCTTTCAGTTCTGGAACGCGCGCCACCGCGATGAGCCGTTTCGCTTGCGGGAAGCCTGTCCGTTCGCGGCGTATCGCGTGCGACATGCCGCCGGCAACGATTGCCGCATCGCCGGCCGCGAGCGCGGCGACGATCTCTTCGACACTGTGCGCGAAAATGAACTCGGCTTGGGGCGGCCGCGCGCCCGAGGGTTTGCCGGCCATGAGGCGGGTCCATACCGATCCTTTCGGCGGGGCGGGCGGCGTTTTGTCTTCGTTGGCAAACGCCTCCGGATGCAGCGCACGATAGACTTTCTCGGCGGTGATCGGCAGTTCGGTGATGCGCACGCCCACTGCGTTCGCGATCGCATTGGCGATGGCCGCCGGCACGGCATCGAGTCCGATTTCACCGAGGCCTTTCGCACCGTACGGTCCGGACGGTTCGTAGGAGTCAGCGAATGCGACGTGGATTTTCGGCATCATCGCCGCCGACGGAATCGGATAGTCCTTGAGATTGGGATCGGTCGGCACGCCATTGTGCCAATCGAAGTATTCGGTGACCGCGAGGCCCAGACCCTGCGTGACCGCGCCGGTGACCTGGCCTTCGGCGGCGGCCGGATGAATGACCGTGCCGCAATCGACGGCGCACGCAATTTCCAGCACGGTGATTCTGCCGGTTGCCGGATCGACTTCGACTTCCGCGGTCTGCGCGGCGAAATTGTACGCACCCGACTCGTTGCCAAAGCGGCTGTGGTCCGGAAATTCGGACGGATTGTCGAAATTGCCAACGCCGATGATCGGCTGGCCATTAGGTTGATAAATATGCGCGCGCACCACGGCGGCTACCGGTTTGAACTCGGTTTCGCGGCCGCGGCGCGGGCCGATTTCACCGTTGATGACGGTCAAATCTTCCGGCGGCAATTTAAACTGCGCCGATGCGGCGTCGAGGAGTTGTGTCAATGCGGCGGCAGCGGCGCGCTTGACTGCGTTGCCGGCGACGTAGGTCACGCGACTGGCCAGCGCCCCCAGCGCGTACGGATGCACGTCGGTGTCGGGGCGCGTGATGTCCACATCTTCGTACGGCAGTCCGAGCTCTTCCGCGGCAATCTGGCGCAATACGGTGAGGGTGCCCTGGCCGATTTCACCTTCGCCGGTAATGATGGTCGCGCGGCCATCGTCGTTGATGCGCACGATGGCGGAACTGCCGTCCCAGTCGCCGAAACTGCGGCGCCCGTTGACGTGCACGCTGCAGCCGATGCCAAGTCCGCGGTTGGGCGTGCGATGTTTGCGCTTGGCTTTCCAGCCGATCATCTGCGCGGCTTGGTCAATGCATTGCTTCAACTCGCAGCTCGTGATCTTGTGGTTGTGCGGCGATACATCGCCCGGATCCACCGCGTTCAGACGCAGGAGATCGACGACGTCCATGCCGAGCTTGTCGGCCGCCAGATCCCAGCATTGTTCCACCGCCCAGTCGGCGGACGGATTGCCGAAGCCGCGGAACGCGCCGGTCGGAACGAGATTGGTGTAGACCAGTGTCGAGTCGGCGCGCGCGCAGGGATATTTGTAAAGCGCATCGTGGCGCACTGTCGCAGCCCCCAGGATCGCCTGCGACTTGCCGGTGTAGGCGCCGTTGTCGGCGAGCATTTTGATCTCTTTGGCTTTGATGCGGCCGTCGCGCGAGAAACCTAGACGCACCCAGTAGCGCATCGGCATGCGCGGGTGGCTGGCGAGAAACTCTTCTTCGCGCGTGTGGATCAGCTTGACCGGTTTGCCGGACTTCTTCGCGAGTAATGCGCAGATCACGGAGGCATTGTCGTCGCCCGATTTGCCGCCGAAGCCGCCGCCGACTTCGGTCTGCACGACGCGCACCTTGCTTTCGGGCACGCCCAGCGCGATCGCATAACGGCCGCGCGCCAGAAACGGCGTTTGCGTATTGCACCACAGCGATACGCGGTCGCCCGTCCACTGCGCAACACAGCCGATGGTTTCGAGCGAGGTGTGCCACTGGCGCGCGCTTTGCCACGTGCCCTCGACGATCACGTCGCTCGCCTTGAAGCCGCCGTCGACATCGCCGCGCTCGAATGCGAAGTGATGCGCAACGTTGCCCGCCGTATCGTCGTGCACGAGCGGCGCGCCGGGTGCGAGCGCCGCATCCATAGCCAGCACTGCGGGCAGCACTTCGTACTCGACTTTGATCAGGTCGATAGCCGCGCGCGCGGTTTCGGGGTCGCGCGCCGCGACGGCCGCGACTTCGTCGCCGACGTAACGCACCTTGTCGATGGCGAGTGGGTAGAGGTCGGGACGAAAGCAGCCCCATTTCTTGTGCGCCGTATCGGTGCCGGTGACCACCGCCCTGACGCCGGACAGTGCAGTTGCGGCACGGGTGTCTATGCTCAGGATGCGCGCATGGGGATGCGGGCTGCGCAGTACCGCCGCGTGGAGCATGCCGGGCAGATGCAGATCAGCAACGTATTGCGCGGCACCCGTGACTTTCGGAATGGCATCGGTGCGCGGCACGTCCTTGCCGACGACCAGGAGGCCTGCCGTCGGGCGCATAGTGGCGTCGCGTTGGTTCATGCGGGTGCCGCCTTGCGCGCGAGCGCCACGGCTTCGCGATACGCTGCTTCGATGCGCACATAGCCGGTGCAGCGGCAATACACGCTTTCCACGCTTACCCGAATTTGCTCGTCGGTGGGCGCTGGAGTCTTATCGAGCAGCGCGCAGGCCGCCATGACGTGGCCCGGCGTGCAAATGCCGCATTGCATAGCGGCTTTATTGATAAAGGCCTGTTGCACGACATGCAGCGATGAGGCGCCGGCGAGGCCCTCAATCGTGCGCACCTCGGCACCGTCGACGAGCGCGGCGAGTTGCAGGCACGAGGCGACCGGCAGGCCATCGACGATTACCGTGCAGGTGCCACAGGCGCCGATGCCGCAACCGTGCTTGGTGCCGGTCAGTTGCAGGTCTTCGCGCAACACGTCGACCAGCAGGCGGTCGCCGCTCTTGAGCCTCACTTCAACGGGGTCGCCGTTGAGCATGAATTTAATCTGCACTTCGGTGGTTCCTCATGGCGTTCTGGTGTGACGCTGCCAGACTGGCGGGCAGGCAAAGAGGTAAATTATAAGCTATCGCAAGGCGCCGGCATGGCGGTTTCAGGTGCTGGACAGAACAACGACTGCGGCGCGTGTATCATCGTCACTTTTGTCCGCTAACCGTTGAGGATTTCCTGCATGTCACAAGCTGCCACTTTCAAAGCCGGGTCGGGCGAACTGCTCGATGCCGATACGCCGGACACGGTGCGCATGTCGCCGGCGGAGGCGGCGAATCTCGCCACGGGTGCGCTGCTGCGTATCGGCTACTCCGACGAGGATGCGCAAATCATTACCGACCAGTTGATCGACAACGCGCTGTGCGGTTACCGGTTCGCCAGCCTGCCGCGCATACTGGCGATCGCCGGCGACGAGAAAACGCGCCAGGAGCGGCGCCCGATAAAAGTAGTGCACGAGACGCCGCTGTCGGCGTTGATCGACGGCGGCAACAACGTCGGCTACGTCTCCGTTTATCACGCCACCCAGTTGGCCATCAAAAAGGCACAAGTGAGCGGTATTGCGTCCGTCGGCGTCTTCAACAGCTATTACAGCGGGCGCAATGCGTATTTTGTGGAGATGATCGCGCAGGCGGGCTTGGTCGGCATACACGCGGCGAGCGCCAAACCGCGCGTGCTGCCGATCGGCGGCCTGAAGCCTGCGTTCGGCACCAATCCATTGTGCTTTGGATTCCCGTCGGCGAATGGTCCGGTCATTTACGACATGGGCACCGCATCCATCATGGTGGGCGAGATTCAGTTGTTCGCGCATATCGGCCGGGAACTGCCCGCGGGCATCGCGTTCGACGCGGAGGGCAATCCAACACGCGACGCCAATGCCGCGTTGAAGGGCGGCTGGGTGCCGTTCGGCGGACACAAAGGCCACGGACTGTCGTTTGCAATCCAGGCGCTGGGTTTGCTCGCGGGTGCGGCTTTGGCCCACGGCAAAGTCCAGGATTATGGCTTTCTGCTCTTCGTGATCGATCCGAAGCTGATGCTGCCCGGCGGCGAATTCCCCGACCAGATGGCGGAGCTCGTCGCATCGGTCAAGGCGACGCCGCGGCGACCCGGGGTCGACGAAATTCGCATTCCTTCGGAGCGCGCGTTTCGCGAGCGCGAGCAGCGGCGCATCCAGGGGCTGGTATTCGACCGCAAAGTCGTCGAGTCCCTCAAAGCACTGTAGGAGCGGGCGTGGCGGCTCATGAAGAGGTCGCGACTGCGCATGCGTGATTCTTGGTTGATTGCGGCGAAGATGCGCGCAATGTGCGCCGGCATGCTGCTCGCGTTGTGCGCGCCGCACTTTTTGGGCGGCGGCTACGCCCGCGCTGCGAACGCCGCGCTCGATCCGGCGGTGATGGCCTTCATCGACGAATTCGCCGACACTCACGAGTTCGACCGCCGTCAGTTGCGCCGCTGGTTTGCGCAGGCGCGCGTGCAGAACGACGTACTGAAGGCCATTGCACGTCCGTCCACCGCTCTGCCGTGGCATGCGTTTCGCGCGAGTCACGTTACCGAAGCGCGCATACGCGGCGGCGTCGCCTACTGGCAGCAACACGCCGATACGCTGGCGCGGGCGAGCGTGGATTATGGCGTGCCGGAAGAGCTAATCGTCGCGACCATCGGCATCGAATCATTTTATGGGCGGCAGACAGGGACGAGCAGGGTATTCGATTCTTTGTTCACGCTCGCGTTTCATTATCCGCCGCGGGCCGCGCTATTTCGCGGGCAATTGAAGGAATTCCTGCTGATGGCGCGCGAATTGCAGTTCGATCCGCTGCAGTCCAAAGGCTCGTATGCCGGCGCGCTCGGCGTGCCGCAGTTTCTACCGGGCAGTTATCGCCGTTACGCGGTCGATTTTGATAACGATGGCCGGCGTGATTTATGGAACCACAGCGACGCCATCGGCAGCATTGCCAATTACTACAAGAGCCACGGTTGGCGGCCCGGTGAGCCGGTGCTGGCCGCGATCGAGCAGCAAACCGAGGCGCCAAATGATGAGTTCAGGCAGTTGCTCGAGCGCGGCCTGCTGCCGCACACCACCGTCGGCACCATCAGGCGCGCCGGCGGGTCTCCCGTCGCCGTGTTTGCCGATGACATGCCGGCCGCGGTATTTGGCGCCGAAACCGAGACGGGTGCGCGTTACTGGGTGGGCTTCAATAACTTTTACGTGATTACACGTTACAACCGCAGCGTAAACTACGCCCTGGCCGTGCATGAACTCGCGCAGGAGTTGCGTGGATGGCGGCGCGCGCCGCGCTAGCGGCGAAACGCCACCAGATGGTCGATTTCCAGGCGGATGCCGATTTTTTCGCCAATTGCGTGATTGTGATGGCTCGGTACCAGTGACATGACGCGCCCGCCCGCGGGCAGCCGCAGGGTGTATAGAAATGCCGCCCCGCGGAATGCCTTGTGCAGCACTTCCGCCTGCAACTCACTCGCATCGTCGTGCAGAATGTCATCGGGCCGCAGCAGTACATCGACCATCGTGCCGCGCGGCCAGTCAGCCGGAAAATTGGCCTGAAACGTGCCGAGTTCGAGCTGCACGAGCTTGGCGCTGACGACCGTGCCCGGCAGCAGCGTGCCCTGGCCGATGAAGTCGGCGACCCGGCGTGTGGCGGGTTCGTGATACAGATTGTAGGGCGCATCCCATTGCTCGATCCTGCCGTCGGCCATGATGCCGACCACGTCGGCGATGTTGAATGCCTCATGCTGGTCGTGCGTGACTAAAATTGCCGTCGCGTTCTGGTGTTTCAGGATATCGCGCACCTCGAGGCTCAGACGCTCGCGCAATTCGACGTCGAGATTGGAGAACGGTTCGTCGAGCAGCAATAGTTCCGGTTGCGGCGCGAGTGCCCGCGCGAGCGCGACGCGCTGTTGCTGTCCGCCGGATAGTTCGTGGGGAAATTTGCCGCCGGCGTTGCCAAGACCGACGGTCTCGAGCAACTCGGTGACGCGCGCCGCGCGCCGCGCCGGGTCCATGCGATGCAACCCGAATGCGATATTGGCGGCGACGTCGAGGTGCGGAAACAACGCGTAGTCCTGAAACACCATGCCGATGCGGCGCTGTTCGGTCGGCACGCTGAAATTCCTGCCGCTGACCAGCGTGCCGTTCAGCCGGATTTCCCCGGCCGCCACCGGTTCGAAGCCGGCGATACAGCGTAACACGGTGGTTTTGCCGCAGCCGCTTGCGCCCAGCAGGCAACCGATTTCGCCACGCTGCAAAGCGAAGGAGATGCCGGTCAATACGCGGTGGGCGCCGTAATATTGCTCGACGCGGTTGAGGGCGACCAGCGCGTGCCGGTTATCGTGCAACTGGGGGCTATCACGATTCATGTGCCCGCATTATAGCGGTTGGCGTTCGACCGAAACCCTGGGCCGCCGTCTTTGCCGGCGGGGAACGGCTTTGCTACACTGCGCAGCGCATAGCGAGGTCGGTAAAAAATGAAAAATCCGGGTTGGGCGTGAGCGCATCCGTGGCGATATTCGGCGCGGGTTCAGCACGCGATGGCTTTGGCTTGCGTCACGCCGGCGCATTGCCGGTAATTACGACCCTGATCGCCGTGTTGCTGGCGGTGCCGGTGATGGTCGTGCTGGCCCATGTATTCATGCAGGGTCAGGGCACATGGGCGCATCTCGCGGCGACGGTATTGCCGGAATACATCGCCAACACCGTATGGTTGCTGACCGGCGTCAGCGTGATGGTCGTTTTCGGCGGCGTGTCGACGGCGTGGCTGGTGACGACCTGCCGTTTTCCAGGGCAGCGCGCGTTCGAATGGACGCTGATCCTGCCGCTGGCGATGCCGGCCTACATCATGGCCTACGCGTATACGGATTTGTTGCAGTTCACGGGGCCGGTGCAGACCTGGTTGCGCGCACTGACCGGCTGGCACGCGCGCGAATACTGGTTCCCTGAAATCCGTTCCGTCGGCGGCGCCATTGCGATGCTGGGTCTGGTGCTTTATCCCTACGTTTACCTGGTCGTGCGCGCCGCATTTCTGGAACAGTCGGTCGGCATCATGGAAGTCGGACGCACCCTGGGCTATGGCGCGTGGGGAAGTTTTTTTCGCATTGCATTGCCGCTGGTGCGGCCGGCGATCGTGGCGGGTACGACGCTGGCCCTGATGGAGACGCTCGCCGACTTCGGCACGGTTTCCTACTTCGCCGTGCCGACGTTCACGACGGGCATTTATCGTGCGTGGCTGTCGATGGGGGATCGCGTGGCGGCGGCGCAACTCTCCGCGTTGTTGCTGGGGTTCGTCGTGCTCGTACTGGTGCTCGAACGCTGGAGCCGCGGTCGCGCGCGCTATCACAATACGGGCGGACGCCGGCGCGAAGCGCGTTATCCGTTGCGCGGAATCGCGGCATGGACGGCGACGCTGATCTGTGGCGTGCCGCTGGTGCTCGGCTTTCTGCTGCCGACGGGTCTGTTGCTGTGGATGGCGTTAACCGACGGTGATGCGCAGTTCGGCGCGCGCTTTGTCACATTAACACTCAACAGCTTTACCTTGGCCGGGGTAACCGCGATCGCCGCCGTGCTAATCGCGCTGATCATGGCCTACGCCATGCGCCTGCGGCCGGGGCCTTTGGTGCAGGCGGCCAATCGTCTGGCGGGTCTGGGTTACGCGGTTCCCGGTGCGGTCATCGCGATCGGCATCCTGGTGCCGGTCGCGCGGCTCGATAACGCGCTCGACGCGTGGATGCGCGCCAATTTCGATATCAGTAGCGGATTGCTGTTGACCGGCAGCATTACGGCGCTGGTGTATGCCTATCTGGTGCGTTTTCTCGCCGTCGCGCTGCAGACGGTGGAAGCCGGTCTGACCAAGATCACGCCGAGCATGGATGAGGCTGCGCGCTCGCTGGGCGTCGGGCCGGTGGGAACCCTGGCCAAAGTGCACGGGCCGCTGTTGTCGGGCAGTCTGCTGACCGCTGCGTTGCTTGTGTTCGTCGACGAGATGAAAGAATTGCCGGCGACGTTTGTCATGCGGCCATTTAATTTCGACACGCTTGCGGTGCAGGCGTACAACCTGGCGGCGGACGAACGTCTCGCCGAAGCCTCGACCTCGGCGCTGGCAATAGTGGCGGTCAGCCTGTTGCCGCTGATCGTGCTGTCGCGGCGCATCGCGCGTTCGACCGCTGCAGCCAACCGCACTGAAGAGGGCGCGCGCC
>JAYVME010000186.1:0-5012 GCA_043759115.1 Betaproteobacteria bacterium
TGGGACTGAACGCACAATTGAGCTTCTGAGCGCGAATTGCCTAGCGGCGGCCGAGCTGCAAGAATTCCGTTCCTGACTATTGAATCCCGCCAAATGATCGCCCTCACCGTCAACGGCGAAGCCCGCCGCTTCGAGCAGTCCCTGAATTGCCAGCAACTCATCGAGCGTTTGCAACTCGCCGGCAAGCGCATTGCGCTCGAGCGTAACGGCGAAATCGTGCCGCGCGGCCGGTTCAGCGACGAAATGCTGGCCGATGGCGACCAGCTCGAAATCGTCGTCGCCGTCGGCGGCGGTTGACCTCAGTCAATTACTTTCCGCCGCGACGGCGCATACTATTGCTGAATCCCGTATCCCCTTCCCTCGCTTGCGGGGGAAGGTAGGATGGGGGCAACTAAATTACTCTTTTATGAAACCCCGCGAAAATCTCGACTCACTGATCATCGCCGGCAAGCCGTACCAATCGCGCCTGTTGGTCGGCACCGGCAAGTACAAGGATTTTGCCGAGACGCGCGCCGCCATCGACGCGAGCGGCGCGCAGATCATTACCGTCGCGATCCGCCGCACTAACATCGGCCAGGACCCCAAGCAACCGAGTCTGCTCGATGTCTTGCCACCGGCGCAGTTCACCATCCTGCCCAACACGGCCGGTTGCTATACCGCCGACGACGCGGTGCGCACGCTGCGGCTTGCGCGCGAGCTTCTCGACGGCCACGATCTCGTGAAGCTCGAAGTGCTCGGCGATCCGAAAACCTTGTTTCCGAACATGGCGGAGACGCTGCGCGCCGCGGCCACGCTGGTGAAAGATAATTTCAAAGTCATGGTCTATTGCAGCGACGACCCGATCGCGGCCAGACAGCTCGAGGAAATCGGCTGCTGCGCGGTCATGCCGCTCGCGTCGCTGATCGGCTCGGGCATGGGCATCCTTAATCCGTGGAATCTGCAAATTATCATCGACAATGCGAAAGTGCCCGTCATTGTCGACGCCGGCGTCGGCACGGCGTCGGACGCCGCGATCGCCATGGAACTCGGCTGCCACGGCGTGTTGATGAACACGGCGATTGCCACGGCCGGCAATCCGGTGATGATGGCCTCGGCGATGAAGAAAGCAATCGAGGCCGGGCGCGAAGCGTTTCTGGCCGGCCGCATGCCGAAGAAACCGTACACCGCCGCGCCGAGTTCTCCGACCGGCGGTCTGATCGGAAAATAGTAAAGGCGGGATTCGGAAATCAGGTTTCGGAAAATTCCCGGCGAAGCTCGCTAAACCCTGACTCCTGAGTCCAGAATCCAGATGTTGCACCGGCCGATCCGCAGTTTCGTGCTGCGCCAGGGGCGCGTCTCGAACGCGCAGCAGCGCGCGCACGACACGCTCCTGCCCCAGTTCGGCATCCCGTACTCGCCGCAAATCGTTGACCTCGACCGGTTGTTCGGCCGCAACGCAACCAAGGTTCTGGAGATCGGTTTCGGCATGGGCGAGACAACCGCGGCAATCGCCACGCAACATCCGGAAAATGATTATCTCGGCATCGAGGTCCACACGCCGGGTGTCGGCAGCCTGTTGAAGGTCATCAATGAGCAGAGTCTAACCAACGTGCGCATCGTCCAGCACGACGCCGTTGAAGTTCTGCGCAACATGATCGCGCCGGAGACGTTCGACGCGGTGCACGTGTTCTTTCCCGATCCGTGGCCGAAGAAGCGTCATCACAAGCGGCGGCTTATCCAGCCGCCGCTGATAGCGATGCTATGCGAGAAATTGAAGCCCGGTGGGTATATCCACGCGGCGACTGATTGGCAGGATTATGCGGAACAGATTCTCGCCGTGATGTCAGCCGAACCACGGCTCGTCAACTCCGCGCCAGGCTACGCGCCGCGTCCCGACCACCGGCCGCAGACCAAATTCGAGACTCGCGGGCTCAAGCTCGGCCACGGCGTGTGGGATATTATTTTCCGGCGGTTGTGAATTACTGCAAACTGAAAAGCAAAACGTAACCGCCGATAAACGCAGATGAACGCAGATGAACGCAGATACAATGTTGAAAGCAAGATACAGCTGACATTTGAGCGTTTGATTTTTTGTCTGCGTTCATCGGCGGCTAAGAATTGGTTTTAAATCCGTTTTGCGGGAGGTGAATGATGTTCGCGGTAATCTTCGAAGTCGAACCCGCAGCCGGCAGGCAACAGGACTACCTCGATATCGCCGCGTCGCTGCGGCCGGAACTCGAAAAAATCGACGGCTTTATTTCCATCGAGCGCTTCTCGAGTCTGACCAAGCCGGGGAAACTTCTGTCACTGTCGTTCTGGCGCGACGAGGCGTCGATCATACGGTGGCGGCAGCATGAAGAACACCATCGCGCGCAATGGCAGGGCCGCTCGGGAGTCTTTGCCGACTACCGGCTGCGCGTCGCGTCGGTCGTGCGCGACTACGGCATGTTCGACCGCGCAGAGTCGCCGCAGCAGTTTCCCGAAGTCAAACGCTGACGCGATCCGTCGGCAAAAAAATCTGCAGTAAATCGTTGAGAAACCGCCGGCCCAACGCGGTCGGCGTGACGCGCTCGTGATCGCGCTCGATCAGCCCGCGCTTTTCCGCCGCCTCGAGTTCTCTCAATACCGCCGTCAGCGGCACGCCCGCACGTTCCGCGAAGAGCACCAACGGGAATCCGCCGTTGAGCCGCAGCGCGTTCATCATGAACTCGAAGCCGATGTCACCGGCGGCCACGTCGTGCTGTTCCTGAATCGCGTTGCCGGCCGCGGCGCTTTCCATGTACTGCTTCGGCTGCTTGTAGCGCACCTGGCGCACGATGCGGTCGGCAAATGAAATCTTGCTGTGCGCACCGGCGCCGATGCCCAGATAGTCGGCGAACGTCCAGTAATTCATATTGTGCCTTGCCTGCCTGCCCGGCAGGGCGAATGCCGACGTCTCGTAATGGCGATAGCCGGCGCCGGCGAGCCTCGCCTCGATTGCCTCCTGCATTTGCGCAGTCGCGTCGTCGTCGGGCAGCGCCGGCGGATAGCGGTGGAAGTAGGTGTTCGGCTCCAGCGTCAGGTGATAGGCCGACAGATGCGGCGGCGCGAACAACAGCGCGGTTTCGATGTCATCCAGCGCCTCGTCCGGCGTCTGCGCCGGCAGCCCGTACATAAGGTCGAGATTGAAGTTGTCGAAGTTCGCGCGCGCGATGTCGATCGCCGCCCGTGCTTCCGTGTCGTCGTGTATGCGTCCGAGCGCTTTAAGCGATAGCGGGTTGAAGCTCTGGATGCCGATCGATAGCCGGTTGATACCTGCCGCCCGAAATGCACGGAACTTCTCGGCCTCGAACGTACCGGGATTGGCTTCGAGCGTGATTTCCGCATCGATGGCGAGCGGCACGCGCGCGCGCACGGCGGCGAGTATCTGCTCAATGCTCGCGGCGGAAAAAACACTCGGCGTGCCGCCGCCGAAAAAAACCGTGTAAACCTTGCGGTCCCAGATCAGCGGGAGTGCTGCTTCGAGATCGGCGATCAGCGCATCGACATAGAGTTGCTCGGGAACGGCCGCGCGCGCTTCATGCGAATTGAAATCGCAGTACGGGCATTTGCGCACGCACCACGGGATGTGAATGTAGAGGGAGAGGGGGGGCAGCACCGCAAACCGCAAGGATTGCGGATTGAGGATCGAGGATTGAGGTAAAGGCGGAGAAGACACGACCTAACGCCGAAACGGCGTCCTCGATCCTCGATCCTCAATCCTCAATCCTGCAAGCCTGGCGGCAAGCGCCGCCAATGCCTGCCCCCGATGGCTGATGCGGTTTTTTTCTTCGGGCTTGAGTTCCGCACCGGTCTTCTTAAGCGGTGGAATCAGGAACAGCGGATCGTAACCAAAACCCCCGCTGCCGCGCGGGGATTGCACAATCTCGCCGTGCCATTCGGCTTCGCAGATGATCGGCTGCGGATCGTCGGCGCGACGCGTGAGCACGATCACGCAGTAGTAATGCGCCTTGCGATTGGTTTCGCGCGCAAGCAGATCCAGCAGCTTCTGATTGTTGCGCGCATCCTGGCTTGCGCGGCCGCCGGCGGCCGGTTCACCCGCAAAGCGCGCCGAATAAACACCGGGCGCGCCATTGAGCGCATCCACGCAAATACCCGAATCGTCGGCGAGCGCCGGCAGCCCGGTGAGCGCGCTTGCATGGCGCGCTTTGGCGAGCGCATTCTCGACGAAAGTGCAGTGCGGCTCCGCGGCCTCGGTTACGCCGAGTGTCGATTGCGCGACGATCTCGATGTCGAGCGGTGCGAGTATCGCTCCGATCTCGTTCAGCTTGCCGACGTTGTTCGAGGCTATGACGATTTTTTTCATATTCCAAATTTGAACCGCCAAGATTCTTTTTAATACCCCCTTGAAGGGCATTAAAAAGAATCTTGGCGGTTCAATCAAGTTTTAAGCGCGGCTTTTTGCGCTGAAATCAACTGCTGGATGCCCTTCTGCGCGAGATCGAGCAGCGCGTTCATCTCGCCGCGCGAGAACGGCGCGCCTTCGGCGGTGCCCTGCACTTCGATGAGGCCGCCGCTGCCGGTCATTACGACGTTCATGTCGGTGTCGCACGTGGAATCCTCGGGATAATCGAGATCGAGCACCGGCACGCCCTGGTAAACGCCAACCGACACCGCCGCGACGAAATCACGTATCGGCGACGCTGCAAGGAGATTCTTTTCCAGGAGGTGGCTCACCGCATCATGGACGGCAACGAACGCGCCGGTGATGCCCGCGGTGCGCGTGCCACCGTCCGCCTGGATAACGTCGCAATCGATTTGCAGGGTGCGCTCGCCCAACGCATTGAGATCGACCACCGCGCGCAGCGCGCGGCCGATCAGGCGCTGGATTTCCTGCGTACGCCCCGATTGCTTGCCGCGCGCGGCTTCGCGGTCGGAGCGCGTGTTGGTAGCGCGCGGCAGCATGCCGTATTCGGCGGTGAGCCAGCCCTGCCCCTTGCCTTTCAGAAACGGCGGCACCTTGTCCTCCACGCTGACGGTGCACAGCACCTTGG
>JAYVME010000187.1:0-5010 GCA_043759115.1 Betaproteobacteria bacterium
AGTAAGACCCATCACCACCTCCGGTCCTCCCCTTGTTGCCCCCATCCCGGCCTTCCCCCGCGTCGCAAGGGAAGGTGGGTGTATCCCTTGGGCAATTGCTCCCATCCCTCGACAACTGAATATTCGATCTGTGCCATGCGCGACTCCCCGGGTGATTATCAGGATTCAAGCCGCCAGCTTCTGCACGCCTTTGGGCGGATTCTGTTTCGCCTGCCACAGGTCATACTTCATCTGCATCGCAAGCCAGAGGTCAGGGCCAGTCCCAAGCGCTTTGGATAGCCGCATGGCCATCTCCGCGCTGACCCCGGCGCGGCCGTTGATGATCGCCGAGAGCGTCTGCCGCGAAACGCCGAGTTTCTTCGCCGCTGCGGATACGCCCATGCCTTCCGGCAGATAAAGCTCTTTCAAAACTTCGCCGGGATGTGGCGGGTTATGCATATCCATTGTTCTCTCCTAGTGGTAATCCACATAGTCAACTGCCGTTACGTCCTCGCCCTCAAAGCGAAAAATAACTCTCCAGTTGCCGCTCACCTTGACTGCCCAAAAGCCTGCAAGATCGCCGGACAACTTGTGCAATCCCAAACGTGGCGAGGTGAGATCCTGCGGCCCGGACGCGGCATCGATAGCGGCGAGCATCAAGCGCAGCTTTTCAGCCTGATGGGGCTGAACCGCGCTTTTCCTGCTGGTCCGGAACAGAAGCTCCAGCCCCTTGTGCTGAAACGATTTGATCACGCGAGGAGTGTAAAGTGTCGCTTTACATCTGTCAAACTATGGCAGAGACCGAATAATCAATATGAACGGCGCGGAAAAGCCGGATAATCGGTGTTTCGGCAAATACCCAAACTCCCCGGCAATATGGATACGGCACCCAGCGGCACCTTCGGTCACTGCCCGGTCGGCCCCGACGCTCTCTTAGGCATCAAGCGGCAACAGACCAACTCCGCGCGCTGGCACGGCGCGAACTGGAACGAGTTTGCCACCGCCGTCAACGCACAAGGTATCGAGCTCGCTGACGGCATCACGGCACGCGGCGCCTTCGCCACCGATGCCGGCGGCACCGCGTACGGCCTGCCGCACGGCGTGGTGATTGCGCGCAGCGCCGAACAGATTTCACAATTGCTGCGTGCCGCACAAACCTGGCGCGTGCCGGTCACCGTGCGCGGCGGCGGACTCACCACCGAAGGCGAATCGGTGGCGTTCGGCGGCGTGCTGCTCGACATGACCGGCATGAGCCGCGTGCTGAATATCGATGCCGCCGCCCTAACCGTGCGCACCGAGGCGGGAATTTTCTGGCACAGCCTCGCCGAGGAACTGCGGCGCGAAGATCTCGATTACCTGTCGGCGCCGCTTAACCTAACCTCATCGGTCGGCGGCACGCTCGGCGTCGGCGGCATCGACGTGAATTCGCCGCGTCTGGGGTGCAGCGCCGACCAGGCGGTGGCGTTGCAGGTCGTCACCCCGGCGGGCGATATCGTCGAATGCTCCGACACGCAGCATGCGGAACTCTTCCAGCGCGTGATACTCGGCTACGGCCAGTTCGGCGTGATCACCGAAGCCACGCTCAAGATTCGCCGCTACACGCCGATCCGCATGCATTACTTCTATTACTCGTCGCTGCGCGCGGCGGTTGAAGATCTGCAACTCATCGACCGCAACGACGCCAGCGATTATTCCGGCATCCTGACAATGCTCGATTGCGCGATCAATCTGCTGGTGGCTTTCGATACGCCCGAGCGCGCAGCGGCGTTTCGCGCGAACTGGCAGCCGCGCCTGCGCGGGCGCGGCGAGCTCGGCTTCGCACTGTGCATGCTGGGGCACTATGCGCTGCGCCCGTGGAAGCTGCCGGAAGCGTGGTATCTGTATCGGCGCAAGCGCGAGTTGTTTCCCGAGTTCCGGCGCCCCGAATATCTGCGCGACGGCGTCATGCACGACCGCACCGTGGTGTTTTCGCGCGCGGTGTGGAAATTCTGGGGCAACCGGCAAATGGTGATTCCCGACATCGCGACCTCGGCCGCGAAATTCGTCGAGGCCGTCGAGCGTGGCAACGCGGTATGCCGCAAATATTTTCCGCATTACACGCTGTACTGCGTCGGCATCAAATTGCGCGCCGACCACCGCCCGCACTATGAAATGTCGTGCATTCCGCCGGACGCCGACGGCTGGGCCTACGGCTGCGAGTTCGAGCCGATGCTAGGCGACGCGGTATACAGCCGCGATCATTTGCAATCCTTCAAAAACGCGATTTACGATATCGGCGTCGACATGGGGGCGAGCTACTATCGTTTCGGCGGCATGATGAAAGGTTATATCCGGCGCGTGTTCGGCGATGCGCTGGTCGACCGCCATCTCGCGATGAAACGCGCCGCCGATCCGAATATGATTCTTAACCGGGACGTGATTTTCTGATGCTGGGCTTTACGACCAAGCAACGCGCGCCCAAACAAAGCCATGCCGCGTGCAGCGGATGCAGCCTGTGTCTGCTGGTGTGCCCGGTGTGGCGGCACACGCGCGATCTGCGCCTCACGCCGCATGGGCGGGCGAAAGCGCTGCAACACGGCGCGACAATTGAAGCTATCGCGCCGTCGATCGAAGCATGCACGCTCTGCGGCGCTTGCGAGCCGGTATGCCCGGAAAACATCGGCCTCGTCGACATGCTGCTGGACCTGCGCCGCGCTTTGCCGCCGTCGACGATCGCGCGCAACCTGCAAACGCGCATGCAAACGGACATGCCGCGCGCGCTGGTGAGGCGATCTGCGTCGGCCACCGTGCTGATACCGGGCATGACCCTGTCGTGGGACCAGGCGTTGCTCGCCCGTGTCCGCGCGTCGTTGAGCGACGCGGGAACAATCGCCATCGCGAGCGATTGCGGCGCCGACATCGCGCTGGCGCTGGAAATAGGCGCCGCCATACCGCCGCAACGCATTGAACGCTTGCTGGCGCCCTTGCGTCAGCACAAAACCATCGTGGTGGCCGACGGCCTCTTGCTGCGCCACCTGCGCGCATGGCTGCCTGACTCAAAAATCATCAGCCTGGGCGAGGCGCTGAGTTCCCGCGCGTCCGTGCGCAACCGGCTGCGCGCCGGGGATCTTTATGTCATCGAGCCGCGCGCCTATCACGCGGACCACGAACGCCTCGTCACGCACTATGACAATCTGCGCTTTGAGACCGGCTGCGCGATGAATCTCGATCTGCAGCGCATCGCGATTCCAGCGACGCTGACCAATCTGGCGCAGCGCTTGGGACAGCAGGCGCCCGCCGACCGCGAACAGTTGCGCTGGCTGCTTAAAGGCCGGCACGTTTCGCGCATCGTCGTCGAAAACCTGGAAGATCGCGCCGCATTTGCAGAAGTCTGTGCCATGCCCATCGTGCATCTTGCCGAGTTGGCGGACGATGAACCATTGCCTGAGAAAGACCTATCCTGATGCGCACGGTTGACGTCATCATCGTCGGCGCCAGTCTCTCCGCGGCCGCGGCGGCCAAGCGCACGGTCGATGCCGGCCTCGAAACTATCGTGCTCGAAAGAAAGTCGCTGCCGCGCCATAAAATCTGCAGCGGCATTCTGTCGCCGCGCGGGCACCGCTTCCTGCTTGAAAACTTCGGCCCGCTGCCGCGCGAAGCGCTGCATGAGCCGACCGCGTGCCGCGGCGTGACCTTTCACTTTCCGTCGATGGTGTCGATGTCGATGGATTTCTTCGGCGGCACCACGCCGCATCTGCACCGCAAATACTCCGATTATTGGGCGATCACGCAGAGCGGCGCCGAAATCCACGACGAAACCTCGTTCGCCGGCCTCACCGACAACGGCGACCACGTTCTCGTCCACGCGCGCAAGAACGGCGAGCCGATCGAATACCGCGCGCGCCAGGTGATAGGCGCGGACGGGCCGAGTTCGCTCGTGATCCGCTCGATCTACCCCGATTATCCGAAACAGATTCCGTGGTTTTTCGTCGGCCAGAAATTCCACGACATCATCGACTGCCCGCTCTCCGCGGATTACTTTCATTTCTGGTTTCATCCCGGGCTCGGGCACTACACCTGGAGCCACGCGCGCGACGGCCGCCAGATTGTCGGTGTGGGCTTCAAGCGCGGCGACAATTTTGCGCAGAAACACGAAAACGTCGTGAATTACCTCGATGAAAAGCACGGCGTCAAATTGAAGCCGCACACCGACGACGAAGGCTGCGGCGAGAATTTCGGGCCGTCGCTGATCAACCGCTATGTGTTCGGCAAGGGCAATGTGCTGATCACGGGCCAGGCCGCGGGCTTTCTTAACATGATAGGCGAAGGCATGAGCTGCGCACTGCACTCCGGCGCGATCAGCGGCGAAGCGGTGGTCGAAGCGCGCCTGCGCAACCGGCCGGTGCAGGAGATGTACCGCAAAATGATCGCGTCCGAGGTGCGCCGCTGCTCCGACCAGTGGAATCCGCTCAAGATCGCCTTCGACCGCCCGCACGAGGCCGACTTCCCGGCCGCACTCATGGCACTATCGTGGGGCGACCGCGCCAAAGTATTGCGCGACATGTGGCGCTTCGTCGTACTCTACAAGGAGTTCAAGTGGGGCCGGCAGATCGCCCGCGCCGCCCTGCAGCGGCCGCTGATCGGCGGGTATTCCATGCAACGCTGGCTATAGCGCACAATACGGGTTGTATCTTACGTCAACCACCAGCGGATTTTAAACGTTGTTAAGGAATGCCTAACATAGCGAAACACGTGTGCGTTGCTGCCAGAATTGGTGATGGCAAGGCGCCCGGTGAAGGCAATAGTCGTTCTATTGCCAAGACGAGCAACGCGGCGTCGCGTGGAGGGCGGAGCAGGTTCCAAGCGCTGTATGCTTGGATGCGACCCCGCAGCGCGACAAGAAGCGCACCAATTCCACACGATTCACGCACACCTCCACGGTCGCATCCCCGCAAGCGGGGCCCCTGCTCCACGCTGCGGTGCGCCGCCGATTCTGGCTGCAACCCTTCGGGCTGGCACGAGTTTTGGCCTGTAGCCCCCGGCTCACGGCGA
>JAYVME010000188.1:0-4999 GCA_043759115.1 Betaproteobacteria bacterium
TTGTCCTTGCCGAGGCTGAAACGCACGGCGCCGCGCGCCAACTCGGGAGCCACACCCATGGCCAGCAGTGTTGCGCTGGGTTCAGTGCTGGTGCTTGAACACGCCGCGCCGCTTGCCACCGCGAATCCGGCCTTGTCGAGTTCGATCACCAGCGTCTCGCCTTCGATGCCGGGAAAAGCAAAGTAACTGGTGTTCGGGATGCGCGGCGCGGCGGCGCCGAAAATCACCGCACCCATGCCGCGTAATCCACGCTCAAGCTGGTCGCGCATTGCCGCAAGACGCGGCGCGAGATCGCGCATGCGCTGGGCCGCGAGCTCGCACGCAGCGCCGAAACCGACGATCGCCGGCACGTTCTCCGTGCCCGAACGCAGCCCGTGCTCGTGGCCGCCCCCGCTGATGAGCGGTTTTAATTCAATGCGCTTGTCGAGCACCAGCGCGCCGGCGCCTTTCGGGCCGTGGATTTTATGCGCCGATAACGTCATTGCGTGCACGTTGAGAGCAATGAAATCCACCTCGATCTTGCCCAGCGCCTGCACTGCGTCGGTATGCACCCACGCGCGCGCGGCGCGCGCCTTTTCCGCTACTGCCGCAACATCTTGTATAACACCGGTTTCATTATTGGCGAGCATCATGGACACGATTCCGGTCGGCTCGGTGAGCGCCTGCGCGACATCGGCGAGATCGACACGGCCGTCGCCGTCAACCGCGAGCTTGCGCAATTTCCAGCCAGCGCGGGCAAGTTCCTGCGCCGGCTTGGCGACACACGGATGCTCAATTGCGCTGACCGCAAGCTGGCTCGGCTTCAACATCCCGGCCGCGCCTTTGATGAAAGCGTTATTCGCCTCGGTGCCTCCGCTCGTGAATACCACTTGCACCGGCTGCGCGCCAACCAGCGCCGCGACCTGCTCGCGCGCCTGGTTCACGGCCTTGCGCGCCAGCGTGCCGAACTCGTGGCGGCTCGACGCGTTGCCATACCGGTCGCGCAAGTACGGCAGCATGGCCGCCAGCACTTTCTCGTCGAGCGGCGTGGTGGCGTTGTGATCGAAATAAACGTGCGTCATTGCAGCGCGGTCAAACTGCAGCCGTCGTGCGTTCGCGTTTGGCCGCGGTGTCGCGCATATCGTGCACCTGCACCACGCCGCTCTGCTTGGTTTTCTGCTCGTCGACCAACTGCCTCAAGGTAACGGCGCGCAGGTAATCGATAATGTGCTGGTTGAGATTGGCCCACAGATCGTGCGTGATGCATTTGTGGTCGTCGTGACAGTTTTCCTTGCCGCCGCATTGCGTGGCATCGATCGGTTCGTCGACAGCGAGAATGATGTCCGCCACCGACATGCGCGCCATGTCGTTTGCCAGGCAGTAGCCGCCGCCGGGACCGCGCACGCTGTCGACCAAGCCGCTGCGACGCAATTTGCCGAATAGCTGCTCCAGGTACGACAGTGAAATCTTCTGGCGCCGGCTGATTTCCGCCAGCGTCACCGGACCGCCGCCATGGCGCATCGCAAGATCGACCATAGCCGTCACTGCAAACCGCCCTTTTGTCGTCAGTCTCATGATAAACCTCTCTTATAAATCAGTTACTTGAAATTAAATCCTGAATACACGATTAATTTTGTCAACTATACAATACCCGATGAATTTAGTCAACAATTTTATTGAGGTAACTCGCGTCGAACTGATCGCGCTTGCCGGCTTCGCCACAATCCGCGCCCAGTCGCTTCAACTGCTCCAGAATCTGGTCCAGTCGATGGTCGGTGTTGATGCTGTGGTCGATCAATTCGTGGATCGCTTTGGCAATCGGATCGTTCATGTCGCTGCCGACCGCATAGGCCGAGAAGCCCGCTTTATCGCCCGCCTCCGCGGCAATGATGCGCGCGGGAATACCAATCGCCGTCGCGCCGGGCGGCACATCCTTCACCACCACTGCGTTGGAACCGACCCGCGCGCGATCACCGATCGTGATCGGCCCGAGTATTTTTGCCCCGGCGCCGAGCACGACGCCGTTGCCGAGCGTCGGATGACGCTTGCCTTTGTTCCACGATGTGCCGCCAAGCGTAACGCCATGGTACAGCGTGCAGTCATCGCCGATTTCAGCGGTCTCGCCGATGACGACACCCATGCCGTGATCGATGAAAAACCGCCGTCCGATCCGGGCGCCCGGATGAATTTCTATGCCGGTAAGCCAGCGGCCGATATGCGAAACGAAGCGCGCGAGCCAGCGCAGGCGCGCGCCCCACAGCCAATGTCCAAGGCGATGCACCAGCAACGCGTGAAATCCGGGATAACAAGTGATCACTTCCCAGATGTTGCGCGCTGCCGGATCGCGTTCAAATACGACCGCTATTTCTTCTCTTATACGTGAGAACATGTTTGATTAAAAACGAAATAGGCGCGCAGCATACATTTCCCCACTAATTCAGTCAACTATTGACATCGGGATTTATCATAGGGCGTGGATGGGCTTAGCAACCGTGTGCTCGATAGCAACACGTGAAGTTGCCCTATGTGAAGTCACCATATTGACAGGGGTTTTACAATCCACAATAATGAGAACGATAATCAATACTGAACTGGCGGGTCCACCATGCTGCAAATTTTTGTCATTACGCTGCGCGAGAGCATCGAGGCGTTCCTGATCGTGGCCATTACGCTGGCTTACCTGCGCAAATCAGGACGCACCGCCTTGCTGCCGGCGGCCTATTGGGGCACCGGCATCGCGATCGCTCTCAGCATCGTATTGGGCGTTGCGCTCGCGGAAGTTGCGGTCAAGCCGCTATGGGAAGCCGTGCTTGCCGCGGTCGCGGCGGTCCTTGTGTTCGCCATGGTGATCTACATGATGCGCGCGGCAAAACAGCTGCGCACCGAAATCGGCGCGAAAATCGAGCGCGCCGCGCGCAAACCGGGAACCGGAGCGTGGCTTGGTATATTTGCGTTTGTAGTGCTGATGATCACACGCGAAGGCATGGAAACCGCATTCATCATCAATGCGCTCGCATTGCAAACCCGATCCACGGAAATGATGATCGGCAGCGCACTCGGCGTCGGCCTTGCCACGGCAGTCGCATGGGCATGGTCGCGCTACGGGCACCGCGTCAAACTGCATCTGTTCTTTCAGGTGACGTCGATCTTTCTCTTGTTGTTCGTGGTGCAACTCATGATCTACAGTTTTCACGAATTCACCGAGACCAGCCTGCTGCCGATCGATAACGAGTACTGGCACGCGGCAACCGAACCCTATGGGCCCGACGGGATCTACGGTCTGTGGCTGTCCTATTGCCTGGTGCTGGTGCCATTCTCGTGGCTCGCGTGGTCGTGGTGGCAGGGCCGTCACACGGTGCTGGCCACGGTCTGAGGCCGTGGCAGTCACGCCGCAGGCTACTTGCGCCGCAGAGCGTCGACTGAATTCAGAAACCCTCTGAGGATATTCACTTCGTCGACTTCGAACCGGTTGCGCGCCAGCATGCGGCGCAGCAGACGCAGCAGACGTTTTGAGTTGGCCGGATCCAGAAATCCCGTGGTGCGCATGGTCAGCTCAAAGTGTGCGCGCAGTTGCTCCACCTGTGCCAGGGTGGCCGGCGCGAATTCTTCTGCCGGCGGCGTGACTGCCAGTGACAGGCCCATGCGCAGCTCGTAGGTAAAAACCTGCACCGCGGCTGCGAGGTTGAGCGAGCCGTACTCCGCATGCGCCGGTATATGCGCCCACAGCTGGCAATGGCCCGCTTCTTCGATCGTAAGCCCCGCTGTTTCGTTGCCGAATACGATTGCCACCGGGTGCGACGCAGCCTGCTTCAGCAATTCGGGCACCGCCTCCCGCACCGTCAGTGTTTCGTGGCGCAATTCGCGGTGGCGCCCCGATGCCGCAATGGCGAGCACGCAGCCTTCGAGCGCCTCAGGGATACTGCCGCAGACCCGGGCCTGCATCAAAACGTCGGTCGCGCTGGTCGCGCGCGCGTCGGCCTCCGCATGCGGAAACTGCCGCGGATTGACAAGATACAGCGCTTCGAGACCCATGGTCTTCATCGCGCGCGCCGTAGCACCGATGTTGCCCGGGTGACTCGGCTGCGTCAGTACCACGCGAATATTTTTGAGCGGATCGGCTTTAATCACTTAGAATACGCGCCATGAAAAATGCCATGATATGCGTATCGTCCTGCGCGCGGGTGAAAAGCCGCGCCGCGCCCACCGCCTCCCCTTTGCCGCCCGCCGCCTGACTATGGCCATGCATCCCATGCTCAACACCGCGGTGAAGGCCGCGCGCCGCGCCGGCACCATCATTAATCGCGCGTCGCAAAACCTCGACATCCTGGCGGTGACCGAAAAGGCCGCCAACGACTACGTGTCGGAAGTCGACCGCGACGCCGAACAGGCGATCATCCGCATCCTGCTCGAAGCGTATCCTGCGCATTCGGTGCTGGCCGAGGAAAGCGGCGCCACCGGCAAGTCGGAATTCCAGTGGATCATCGATCCGCTCGATGGCACGACCAATTTCCTGCACGGCTTTCCGCAATACGCCGTGTCGATCGCGCTCGCGCACAAAGGCGTGCTGTCGCAGGCGGTGATCTACGATCCGGTGAGGAACGACCTGTACACCGCGTCGCGCGGCCGCGGCGCCTACCTGAATGACAAACGCCTGCGCATCAGCAAACGCATCAACCTGCAAAAAAGCCTGATCGGCACCGGCTTCCCGTTCCGCGAGTTTACGCAAATAGATGCCTACCTCGCGATGTTCCGCGATCTGACACAGAAGACCGCGGGACTGCGCCGCGCGGGCTCTGCGGCGCTTGATCTTGCGTACGTTGCCGCCGGACGCCTCGACGGCTTCTGGGAGTTCGGCTTGAGCCCGTGGGACATGGCGGCCGGCAGCCTGCTGATTACCGAAGCGGGCGGCCTCGTCGGCGACCTCGAGGGCAACGGCGGTTATCTCGAATCGGGCAATATCGTTGCCGGCAACCCGAAGATTTTCTCCCAACTCATACAAGCGCTCGCGCCGCATCTCACG
>JAYVME010000189.1:0-4989 GCA_043759115.1 Betaproteobacteria bacterium
CAAAGCCATCCGCATCGTCGCGCCGTTCGCGCCTGGCGGCGGCACCGACCTGATCGCGCCGAAAGGGTTGCCGAGACCCATCCTCGACCGCGTCAACAGCGAGCTCAACAAGGCGTTGCAGACCAAGGAAATGACGGACAGACTCGCGGGCGACGGCGTGTCCGCAGCCGGCGGCACGTCCGAGCAATTCGCCGCCTTGATCAAGAAGGACATCGAAGTCTGGCGCAACGTGGTGCAGAAAGCTGGCGTTAAAGCTGAGTAACGACGGCCGGGTAACCGCGGCCGGGCGACTTCCGCCGCCCGCGCGTGCAGCAACGATAAAGCTATTTGCGCGATGGCGGTTTAGCGAACCGGAGTGTGTGGCTTGCCAGCAGCGTCTCCGCAAGAAAGCAGATCAGCGCCAGCACGAAACAGACGATGCCACCGAGGAAGCCCCACGGCACCAGGCTCTCGCTTTTCGGCGCCAGTGTTTCGCCCAGGAAAAGTGTCACAACGGTAGCGCCGATCAGCATCGCGCACACCACCAGCAAGCCGACGGACCAGTTCACCACGCGCCCGCGCAGCCGCAACCTCCCGAGTTCCCAGTAGGCGGCGTCCTCGTTGCTGACGCTGCCCGCGGCCAGGCGTTCTTCAAGATCGCGCGCACGGTCGATGATGCGGGCGAGCCGGGTCGCCAGCGCGCCGATCAGGGAGGCCACTGCCGTCAGCATGAATACGGGCGCCACCGCTAACTGGATGCCGTGCGAAATTGCGCTGGAGTCCATCGTTGCCTCGCGCTTTTTCCGGTGACTTGCCGCTACCGCCTGGCCGCCAGAAAAGTCCCCTGGCATTTGCGGGTTCCGCAGAGACAGGCGTAGAGCCGTTTGATCGCTGGGGTATACCGGTCTTCGATCACCAAGTTGTATTCATACGAAAGTTCGTCGCCGGCCTTGATGTTGCGGATGGCGTGAATGTAGAGGCGGTCGCCTTCCTCGACCGGCTCGCAATTCGGACTGCAACTGTGGTTGATCCAGCGCGCCGAGTTGCCGCCGCGATATCCGTCGATCACCATCTCGTTGTCGAGCAGGAAAAGGAAAGTGTGGTTGGTCTCGTCGGCGCCGTAACGGTCGTCGGCCTCGTCCTCGGTGATGACCCTGCCTTTGTATTCGATGATGCGCTCGCCTTTGGCGATCGCGCGGGCGGCAAATACACCCTTGCCGTGTATTTCGGAGCCGCGCACGATGACGATGGGGCCTTTGGTCTTGCTCGTCGCGCTGGTCGCGCGGGTCTTGCGGGTCTTGGCTGGCATGCGTGGGATTTCCTGAATTGAAAGGCGCATATTCTAACCAATTGTCGCGTCATTTGTGCGACGCGTATGCGTTACCGTCAACGTGCGAGCCGGCACTACAAGACGCCGGACAACCCGCCGTCGACGTTGATGCAGGTCCCCGTCACATAGCTCGCCGCATCCGACGCGAGAAACGCGATGACGTTGGCGACTTCCGCCGCTTCGCCCATGCGCCCGAGCGGCACGCTCTTGCCGGTTTGCTTATAGTGCTCTTCCACGCTCAAGCCGCTGCGCGCGGCGCGCCGCTCCTGCTGCATCGATTTTATTTTGCCGACCGCCACCGCGTTGACCAGAATGTTGAACGGCGCGAGTTCCTTCGACAGCCCCTTGGTCAGCGCGAGACCCGCCGCCCGGCTGACCGTCGTCGGAAACTGCGCGGCGCCCGGTTGCTTCGCCGCGACCATGTTGAGATTGATAATGCGGCCCGCGCCCTGTTTTTTCATATGCGGCAGCGCCGCCCGCACTGTCCGCACCTGCGCCATGACCTTGATCTCGATGTCGTGCGCAAATTCGGCGTCGTCGACCTTGTCGAATGCTGCTTGACCGGTGCCACCCGCGTTATTGACGACAACGTCGATGCGCCCGAACCGGCGCACCGTCTCTTCGATGAAGCGCTCCATATCGCCGGCCTTTGCCGCATCCGCCACCACCGTCAAGACTTCAGCGCCGAGCTTCCGGCACTCGGCGGCTTTCACTTCCATGACCTCGGCACGCCGCGCGCAGATGGCGACCATCGCGCCAAGTTCAGCCACACGCGTCGCCGTCGCCCCGCCTATGCCTTCGCTGCCGCCGGTGATCGCGACGACCTTCCCCTTCAAACTCAACTGCATGGTTGTTTCCTTTTTAAATGAGCGTGGGTGATTGAGTGTTGATCTCAATTACCCAATAGCTTAACCACCTAATCACTGCTCTTAATTCCCGCCGCCTTCACGAGCTTGCCGAACCGCTCAATGTCGTTCCTGATCAGCGCGGCGAATTGCTCCGGCGTGTTGCCGACCACATTGAATCCGAGAGCGGTAAGCTTGTCCCGTACCTCGGTCGCGCCGAGGACGCGGGTGATGTCAGTATGCAATCTCGCGATCAGATCCTTCGGCGTACCAGTGGGCGCCAGATACCCGGTCCATGCCTCGAAATCGAAGCCCGGCACGCCGGCCTCGATCATCGTCGGCACATTGGGCAAAGCCGGCGAGCGCCGGGTGCTGCCGATCGCAAGCACCCGCAGCCGGCCGCTTTCCAGATACTGGACCACGTTGGATACGCCGGTCCACATCATCGGCACCTGCCCGCCTAGCACGTCGTTATACGCCGGGCCCAGCCCCTTGTACGGCACGTGCACGAGCTTGATGCCGGTCGCGACGCCCAGCATTTCCATCGGCAGGTGCTGCGCGCTGCCGTTGCCGCCCGATGCATAGTTGATCGCTCCGGGATGCGCCTTGGCAAGCGCAATGAGTTCCTTTACCGACCTGACCGGCAGCGACGGATGCACGACCAGCACGACCTGTATAGTGGCCGCCAGCGTAATCGGCGCGAAGTCCTTGACGGCGTCGTACGGCAACCTGGTGTAGAGGTGCGGATTGATGGCCAGCGTTGCGATGTTGCCGAGGTAAAGCGTGTAGCCATCGGCCGGCGCCCTCGCCGCCGCCTCGGTGCCGATGATGCCGTTGGCGCCGATGCGATTGTCGATCACCACCTGCTGCCCCCACGCATCGGACATTTTCTGACCCAGCACGCGCGCCAGCGTATCAATCGCGCTGCCGGCGGTAAAGGGCGTGATGACGCGCACCGGCCTGGCGGGATAATTCTGCGCCTGCGCAACCGCCACTGTCAGCAGCAGGCACAGACCCGGCACGACTTTCCTCACAAGCGCCTCATTCCAAAATGCATCGGTACAGTCATCATAACGCCAACCGGGCGCGGCCGACAGCCCGCACGCGGATTGCCGCCGGCCACGGTATGATGGAGACCTGAGCAAAGCGCCGAACGTGCAATGCGCAAGCGCGCCGGAGCGGATAAAATCACCCGCTCCAGCGCCAGGACAGGACCATGCAAAAATTATTTGATGAAGAGACGCACTCGGCATTGCAGCAACTGATGGATGAGACGATCGAAGCGCTGCAGCTGGCGAAAGTGAGCCCCGACGTTGACGATCTCGGCGCGACGTTTGCCGTAGCACTCCTGAAGCTGGGGCTCGCCACCAGTTTTGCCGAGCAGAAATACCCGGGCTTTGCGCAGGACGTCGAAGAAAAACGCCAGCGCGTGCTGGCGGCGTTGTTACCGCGCCATTGAAATACCGGAGAGGCGTGAGGCGTGAGGCGGAGAATACTTAGAACGTTGCATTGCTCTGCTTTGCTGATAGGGAGATCTTCTTGAGAAATGCACTGATCGCATTATTTTTCCTGGGACTTGCGACGCTTGCCCACGCGCAAGTCTATCCGGTTAAGCCGGTGCGCATCATCGCGCCGTTCGCGGCGGGCAGGTGAGCATCGTCTTCACCGGCGTGCCGCCCGTCGTGCCGCTCGCCAAGGCGGGCAAAGTGCGCCTGCTCGCGACGACCGCCAAGCAGCGCATGACCTATCTGCCGGACGTGCCGACCATCAGTGAAGCCGGCGTGCAAGGCGCCGACGTGCTGATCTGGTATGGCCTCATAGCGCCGGCCGCCACGCCGAAAGACGTGATCGCGCGACTCAATCGCGAGATCGTGAAAGTCATGAGTCTGCCCGATGTGCGCGACAAATTTTTACAGCTGGGTGTCGATCCGGCATCCAGTAGCGCTGAAGAGTTCGCGCAAATGATCCGCGACGAAGTGGCGCGCTGGGGCAAGGTCATACGCGGCGCGGGCATAAAGCTCAGCTCACACATCCAGCCTCGGCGCCAGCGCGACGCTGATCGTAGTCCCCTGTTGCGAAGCGCCGTGGATCGTGAGGACGGCCCCGATCAGTTGTGCCTGCTCACGCAGACCCGCGAGGCCGTAATGCCCCGGAGGCGCAGCCTCCACGTCGAAACCGACGCCATCGTCGGCGATAGTCAGTGTTAGGCCTTTACCGTCGCGAGGCGCGCGCAACGAGATCGTCACGCGCGTCGCCGCGGCATGGCGTTCGACGTTGCGCACCGCTTCTTCGGCGATCCGGAACAGTGTCTCCGCCCGCTCATCGGCGAACATACCCGCCGGCGCATCGCTCGTGTAATCGACCGGCGTGCCAGTACGCTCGACAAACAGCTTGACCAAATCGTCCAGCGCCGCCGCAAGCCCCGCATCGCGTACCGGGTTGAAACGCATCTGCGTAATCGCAGCGCGGACTTCCTTCAGGCCTTGATGTGCACTTTCCTCGGCGTGCGTCAATTCCTCCGCCAACGCCCCGGGGTTGGTGACCGAGAGCCTCTTTAGAAGCCGTATCTCGGTGAGCATCGCCATCATCGAATGCGCAAGGGTATCGTGCAGGTCGCGCGCGATCTTCAGGCGCTCGCGCACCACGGCAGCATAACGCGCCTCATCCGCCAGCCGTTTAATTTCGCGAGTACGCGCCGCCACGCGCTGGTCCAGTTCGGCATTCAACGTCTGCAATGCGCTGCGTTCGCGCTGTAGCGAAGTGAGCAGCTCGTCCAGCGCACGTCCCAGCCGCGCCGCTTCATTCCGGCCGGGGGGCACGGCGATCTGTTGCGTG
>JAYVME010000190.1:0-4968 GCA_043759115.1 Betaproteobacteria bacterium
GTCCGGCGCGCTCGGGCAGACGGTGGTCACCGATAACCGCGCCGGCGCCAGCGGCAATATCGCGGCGGAACTCGCTGCCAGGTCCGCCCCCGACGGCTACACGCTGTTGTTCGGAAACTCGTCTCTTTCGATCAGCCCGGCGGTCTTCCGGAAGCTCGCCTACGACCCGGTGAAGGACCTGACGCCGATCTCGATGGTGTCGTCGTATCCATTCGTGCTGGTGGTTCATCCGTCGTTGCCGGTGCGCAATGTGCGGGAGCTTATCGCGCTCGCCAAGGCGCGGCCGGACGCGCTCGCCTATTCGTCGGCGGGCGCGGGAACCATGTCGCATCTCGCGATGGAACTCCTCCGGCTCAAGACCGGCACCAGGTTCACGCATCTGCCGTACAAAGGCGCCGCGCCCGCCGCGGTCGGCCTGATGTCGGGCGAGGCGCAGTTGGCGTTCATCGTGATGCCGGTCGCGCAGACCCAGATCAAGGCCGGCCGGCTGCGCGGACTCGGCGTCGCCGCGAAAACCCGCGCACCGGTGATTCCGCAGGTGCCGACGATGACAGAGGCCGGCGTTGCGGGTCACGAAGCGGTCCAGTGGAACGGGCTGTTCGCGCCGGCGGGCACGCCGCCGGCGATCCTCGACCGGCTCTACCGCGAGACAGTGAAAGCGCTCGCCACGGCTGATGTCAGGCAACGGTTCGAAGCCGAAGGCGCGGATCCGGCCGGCAGCAGCCCGAGCGAATTCGCCGCGTTCTTCCGCGTCGAAGCGGAAAAATGGGCCGACGTCGCGAAGCGTTCCGGCACGAAACTGGATTAGAAGCAGTGAAGGGTGAAGGGTGAAGGGTGAAGGGTGAAGGAGTCATTCACTCCTTCACCCTTCACCATTCACTCGTTCATCCCCCACAACTGGCAGCTAAATCTTGATTCCCATTTCAATTTGAGTTCCAGACTTTCGATTGATGAACTGACGCAACTCGTTGCCGCTGCGCTCGTGCGCGCCGGCGCATCGGGCGCAATGGCGGATGCGACGGCGCGCGCGCTGGTTGCCGCCGAAATGGCCGGCCTCGGCGGGCATGGCCTGTCGCGCGTGCAGCTCTATGCGCAGCACGTGAAGGAAGGCCGCGCGAACGGCAGCGCCGAGCCGCGCATCGCGCATGAGAAGGGCGCGGCTTGCCTGATCGACGCGCAAGGCGGGCTCGCTTATCTCGCGATGGAACTCGCGACGCATGAAGCGTTGCACCGCGCGCGTGAATTCGGCGTCGCGTTCTGCGGGGTCACGCACAGCCACCACTGCGGTGCGATGGACTACCATCTCGCGCCGCTGGCCGCGGCCGGTTTCATCGGTATCGGTTTTACCAATTCGCCAGCCGCAATCAACGCATGGGGCGGTAAGAAGCCGCTGTTCGGCACTAATCCGATTGCCGCGGTGTTTCCGCGCATCAATAACGCACCGTTGATCATCGATTTGTCGCTCACCGAAGTCGCGCGCGGGAAAATCATGATCGCTGCGAAAGACGGCAAGCCGATCCCGCCTGGCTGGGCGTTAGACGCCGACGGCAAGCCGACGACGGACGCGAAGGCCGCATTGACCGGCAGCATGGCCGCGATCGGCGGCGTGAAAGGCGTGCTGCTCGCGCTGATGGTCGAATTGCTGTGTTGCGCGCTGACCGGGGCGCAGTTCGGTTTCGAGAACGATTCGTTTTTCGAGCCAGGCAGGCCGGCATCCCTCGGCCACGCACTGCTCGCGATCGATCCCGGCGCGCTGGCCGGCAGCGCGGCCTACGCTGAGCGTATCGAGACGCTGATAGCAGCGATGCAGGCGGATGAGGGCGTGCGCTTGCCCGGCGAGCGGCGGCACAAGCTGGTTGCCGACGCGCGCGCGAACGGTATTGCAGTTCCCGGTGCGCTGCTCAAGCAGTTGCGAGAACTGGCGGCCTAGCTAGAGAGGTGATGCGGATTGACGTGCCGCTAACCGGCGCGTGCTGATTTTGCGCGCACCCGCGTTGGGCGGGTTGTTGAACGGCGAGCAGTCCGACCTGCTTTTAGTACGACACGAAGGGCGTCGTTTACGGAGGCCGAGTTCGGAAAAGCTTTGGCTACATCCGGTTCAAGCACCACGGCGTTCGTGCCATCTTTTAGCGCCCGCTTGTGATATTTCCCGCGTACAGCTTTCGAATAATCGAAGGTATATTCGGATCGCATACTGTCTGATTTCATAATTGTGCGCGTCTGAGCCCGACGTTGAAGTTCGCCGAGTAGCCCGTGTCGCTTTCGATAACCGGGAGAATCATGCGGCTGCCGCCATCGCGGAAGATGCCGTCTTTGCCATTACGCACCGTGCGCTGTCCCCGGCGCGAATAAGGATTGCGCAAGTAGACACGGTCGGTGAACGCGTCGTCGAAGTAAATCTGGGACGTGAACTCGTAGCTGCGTTTAGATCCGGCTGCCCCGCGCACCTTGAAATGCATGTGGACCGTGCGGCCGTCGTACCAGCCTGGATAGATCGTGGTGAAGTGCACGCCGCCGGCGGCGTCCGTCACCTGGTAACCGCGCAGGAATTTTTTTCCTTTCGTACTGAATCCCGGGTCGCTCGTGTCGGAATAAGCGCCCGTGGCGTCGCAATGCCAGACATCGACGATCGCGCCTGCGAGCGGCGTGCACTTGCCGCCGGCGACCGAGGCGATGAGGAGCTTCAACGTCAGCGGCAGGCCTTCTCTCACGGAGCCGTCCGCGGGATCAGACCGGATGTCGGCTCGATTGAGTCGCTCGTCAACGAAATACGGACCTTCCGTCTGCTCGGGACTCGCGACGCAGGAGAGCGCAAGCTCCGCGGCGGAAGACCACGACGAGCCGCCGGCGAGCATTGCAGCGCCGGCAGTACCGAGCAGCGCCAGCGCTTCGCGCCGGTTCATGATGCAGCCGGTTTGACGATCGTCGTTGTGCATGAGGTTTCCAGGAATCGAAATTTCGTTTCTGACGGCGAGTTCGTTCGACCTGCAGTCAGATTCCGATGATTTCGTTTAGGCCCTCGACGACATGAGTAAGCTCTTCGGGCGTGGCGCGGCCAACCCTTGCGCCTATGCGCTCCACCGAAAGGGTGCGAATCTGACTGATCTTGACCCAAGACCGCTTCGGCAGCTTTGAGGATTGGAGTTCGTGCGTGAGAGGAAAACCCGCACGTTGAGGCTGGCTGGTCAGCGCGACCGCTATGACCGTACCGGAGCGATCATTGAATACGTCGTGACTGAGGATGAGAACCGGACGCAAGCCAGCCTGTTCGTGACCGCGGACAGGGTTGAGGTCGGCCCAACGAATTTCGCCCCTCAATATTCGGGCCACGACCCAAGCTCCTGCCCCAAGCCCTCTTCGGCGAGAGCCTTTTCAAATTTTGGATCAAGTTTCGCGCACTCGGATGCGAGGCGGCTACGTTCCATCCGCGCGAGCTTCTCGGCAACAGCAGCCTGAATCGCCCGACTGCGGTTAGGAAAAACGCTCCTCGACACCAAGCCGTCAACCCGGCTCAATGTTTCGCGATCGAGGGTAATCGCAACCTTGACGCTGCTCATGGCGGACCTCAAAAGTATGACAATTAATCATACCATCTTCTGCAATTAACGCGCAATCACGCCTGTCGCAACCTGGGCACTCGTATGACTATTCGCTTTCAGGGCGGTGAAATGCTTTGAGGTCGGGAGTGCGCGGGGTCGGGAGAACGGGTGGTTTTCTTCACGCTCTCTTGCCCTCGCGATTTCACGTTGTTACTTGATACCCGTCCACGGCTTGGCTGGCACTGGGGGGGGTGCCGTAATCGTTCCGCCGTTGTAGAATTCGCACTTCTCTTTCCATCGAATGCTTAGCGAGTGTCGCCATGATTCTTTCCTCGTTTCATCTTGCTTTTCCGGTCGACGATCTAAAGGAAGCCCGCGCGTTCTACTGCGATGTCCTGGGCTGCAGCGAAGGGCGTTCCGACAAGGACTGGGTGGACTTCAACTTCTACGGCCACCAGATCGTCGCGTACCGCGTACCGGGCGAGGCGCGCAAGCGCATTACCAGTCCGGTCGACGGCGACGAGGTGCCGGTGCGGCACTTCGGTCTGGTGTTGCCGATGCCGGATTGGGAAAAGATGCGCGACAAGCTGGTTGCCGCCGGGGTCAAATTCGTCATCAAGCCGCAATTGCGCTTTCAGGGCACCATCGGCGAGCAGGCGGCGATGTTTTTCCTTGATCCGAGCGGCAACGCGATTGAATTCAAGGCGTTCAAGGATCCCGGCAAGCTGTTTGCGAAATGACTTTCAACCCCCTTAAAACTATTGCGGAACCGCCGATGAACGCCGATGAACGCCGATAGGTTCAACAACATTCGCCACGGAGTACACTGTGAAAATGTCAAAAAATCAGGGATCAACCGCGCAGTTCGGGCTTGTTTCTCCACTGTTAACTCTTCGTGTTGTATTTGGATTTTATCCGTGTTCATCGGCGTCTATCGGCGGTTCCGACCTGTTCTTGAAGTCGCTTGAGTAAGATCGCTTGGCGGGCTCAAGACTAGCCCGTATCATTGCGCCAGTCCCAACCTATAAGATGGAGGAGTTATGCAACGACTTTTCAGAGTTCTCGCAGTCATGGCCGGCGTCCTGTGCGCGGCAACGGCCTATGCGCAAGGCAAAGTCAACATTTTCGTGGCGAGCGGCCCGACCACCGGCGTTTACTATCCGTTGGGCGGCGGCCTGGCGGACGTGCTCACGAAGTTCGTGCCGAATCTCAATGCGACCGCCGGCACCACCGACGGCTCGATGGCCAATTTGCTGTTGATCGGTCAGGGCAAGGCGGACGTTGCCTTTTCGATGGCGGACGCGAGCTGGGACGCCTACAAAGGCCAGGGCAAGTTTCAGGGCAAACCGGTCAATATTCGCGCGCTGATGGTGCTTTACCCGAACCGCATGCACATCGTGACGGTCGAGGGCACCGGCATCACCAAGAT
>JAYVME010000191.1:0-4961 GCA_043759115.1 Betaproteobacteria bacterium
GGCGTGCGCCGTATCCTGAACTCGTATGACATTTCCGGCGGCCCCGCGACTTTCCTCGTCGCGTGGGCGACCGGCAAGTTCCGCGACGAAAATCCCAAGACCTACCAGGCGTTCTTCAATGCCTACAAGGAGGCAACCGATTACATCAACGCCAACAAGCACGCCGCGGCCGAAATCTATGTCAGGGAGACCAGGGACAAAAGCGGCGTCGATGCGATCGAGAAAATGCTCAACGATCCCGAGATCAGGATCACGATGACGCCCGAGCAGACCCTGCCGATCGCCGACTTCATGCAAAAAACCGGCACGCTCAAAGGCAAGGCCGCCTCGTGGAAAGACCTGTATTTTCCTGAATTGCACAACCTGCCCGGCAGTTGATTAATACGGGAACCGCCGATGAACGCCGATCGGCGGTTGCTTTGGAAGTAAAAATTGATTAGCGCAGAATTCGACTCACTGCGCCAGTGGATAGGCAAGACCGAAACCCGCGCCGACACGGTCGCCGCGTGGCCGGTCGCAGCACTCGCCGCCACCCTCGATCGCGATGACCCCGCGCCGCAGACCGGCGACGAACTCCCGCCCGGCTGGCATTGGCTTTATTTTCTCGATGCGAAGCCGGCGTCGGAACTTGGGCCCGACGGGCATCCGAAACGCGGCGGGTTTCTGCCGCTGGAAATTATGCGATGACGGGCACCGCCCGCCTCTGAACGACCGCCTTTACTCCGGCGCAAACCGTGTAAAGTATTGGCTGCACCGGCCCCGCTCGCGCCGCGGCACATTGCCGCCCCTTTTATTCGGAGGACCCATGGACGCCCCTGTCGCACAAGCGGGAAAAACCATCGGCGCCATCACGGCGGGAGCTGGCTTTGTTATTGCCCTCACCGCGGGCATCGCCGCTCTCTTGGCGGGTCTGGGCACGCGCTGGGGCTGGTGGGACTATCGCACCGGTTTTTTTATATTGCAATGCACGGTGTGGGGCGGCATTGCCGCCGCCACGATCTCGCTGTTCGCGATTGTCATCGCACTGCGTCGCAGGCTGCGCCGCGCCATCGTGTTCGGCATCCATGGTTTTATCATCGGCACGCTGGTCTTCGGGGTACCGTGGTACCTGTTGAACGAAGGCCGCAAGCTGCCGCCGATCCACGACATCACGACTGATACCGAGCGCCCGCCGGGTTTCGTGGCGGTGCTGCCGCTGCGCAAGGATGCGCCCAATTCAACCGAATACGGCGGCGCGGAGCTTGCCGCACAGCAAAAGCTTGGCTACCCCGACCTCGCACCCGCAACGCTGGGATTGCCGCCCCGCGCAGCGTTCGATTCTGCGCTCAAGATTGCGCGCGCGTCGGGTTGGGAAATTGTCGCCGCGGTGGCGGAGGACGGCCGCATCGAGGCCACCGCCACCACCGACTGGTTCGGTTTCAAGGACGATGTCGTTATCCGCGTCACGCCGGCGGGCGGCGGCAGCCGCATCGATATGCGTTCGGTATCCCGCGTCGGGCGCAGCGATCTCGGCGCCAACGCCCGGCGCATACGCGAATTCATGCGCCTGCTTGCCGCTAACAAAACCGGCTAAGCCTCATCGGCGTTCATCGGCGTTTACGCACTATTTTTGAGATCACGGCTACCCGCCCGCTTCTCTTTCGGGTGTTGCGCCGATCTTGTGTATGCTCAAGTCGGAGCCCTCGAATTCCTGTTCGGGATCGAGGCGGATTCCAAACAAGAGCTTCAACGCGCCGTAAACCAGCAGGCCGCCGCAGACGGCTATGCCGATACCCAGCAGCGTGCCGAGCAATTGAGCCTCGAAGGTCACCCCACCGAGACCGCCCATGCTTTTTAAACCGAAAATGCCCGCGGCAATGCCGCCCCACGCGCCGCATAAGCCATGCAAGGGCCACACGCCGAGCACGTCGTCGATCTTCCAGCGGTTTTGCGTGACGGTAAACATGATCACGAACAACGCCCCGGCAATACCCCCCGTCGCCAGAGCGCCGATCGGATGCATGATGTCCGAACCCGCGCAAATCGCGACGAGCCCCGCGAGCGGTCCGTTGTGCACGAATCCCGGATCATTGCGGCCCACGACCAGGCCGGCCAGCGTGCCGCCCGCCATCGCCATCAGTGAATTGACCGCCACCAGTCCGCTGATCTTGTCGATGGTCTGCGCCGACATCACGTTAAACCCGAACCAGCCGACCGACAGGATCCAGGCGCCAAGCGCGAGAAACGGAATGCTCGACGGCGGATGCGCGCTGATCTTGCCGTCCTTGGTGTAACGCCCGCTGCGCGCGCCGAGCAACAGCACCGCCATCAGGCCGATCCAGCCGCCCACCGCGTGGACCACGATCGAGCCGGCGAAATCGTGAAACTTGGCGCCGGCGCTCGCCTCGAACCAGGCCTGCACGCCGTATTTGTCGTTCCACGCGATGCCTTCAAAAAATGGATAAACGAAACCGACCAGCAGAAAAGTCGCCGCCAGTTGTGGATAAAATTTGGCGCGCTCGGCGATGCCGCCCGACACAATCGCCGGCACCGCGGCCGCAAACGTCAGCAGGAAGAAAAATTTCACCAGTTCATAACCGCTTTTTTCCGCCAACTGCTCCGCGCTGCCAAGAAAATGGACGCCGTAGGCGAGCGTATAGCCGACAAAAAAATAGGCGATGGTGGACACCGCAAAATCGGCCAGTATTTTCACCAGCGCGTTGACCTGGCTCTTTCTGCGCACCGTGCCAAGTTCCAGAAACGCGAACCCCGAATGCATCGCGAGCACCATCACCGCGCCGAGCAGAATAAATAGAGTGTCGCTGCCTGTTTTTAGATTTTCCATGACTCCCCCCTGAAAAAAACCGACTGTATAAAGCAAATTACATTCCGAAATAATAATTCAATGCTTATCAATGACAAAAACTAATTTGCGCATATTTAAACATCGTTTACGTACGTCAGAGGTGGAAAATTGAATTTTTAGCTCTTTTACAGTGCAAATTTTCCGATTTGCCCGAAATTTACACCCGCCCTGCATGAGATCTGAACGCTTTGCCGTAACTTATTGAGTTGTTTATGGATTAAGTTTATATTCGCGATCATGGCCGAAAGCGCAGCTAACCCGGTTAAGACCGCCACCGTAGCCACTGCCAAACAGGCGGGTCACCGGCTGACGCTTGAGCGCATCCTCGCCGATCTGGTCGCCGACCAACTGGTCAGCAAAGAAGACGCGGACCGCCTGATCGCCGACCGGCGCATCAACCGCGTCGATCATCATCCGCTGGTGGTGCTCGGCGAACAGAAACTCAAAGACCCGCGCAACCCCAGGAAAATTCTGCACGTCGAAGCGCTCACCGAGTGGCTGGCGGGCAAAGTCGGCCTGCCGTATATGCACGTCGATCCGTTCAAGATCGATTTTGCGACGGTCACCAAGGTGATGTCGACCGCCTACGCGCAGCGCTACCGCATTCTGCCGGTCGAGGTCACCAAGACCGAGGTGACGATTGCCACCTGCGAACCCGGTGTGCGCGAGTGGGAGGAGCCGCTCGGGCAGATCCTGCGCCTGAAGATCAAGCGCGTCATCGCGAACCCGATCGACATTCAAAATTACATCGTCGAGTTCTTCAATCTCGCGAAATCGGTCAAGGGCGCCAACGAAAAAGACAAGGGCGCCTTCGGTCAGATCGCCAACTTTGAACAATTGGTGCAGCTGGGCCGCAGCGGCAAGCTCGACGCCAATGACCAGCACATCATTCATATCTGCGACTGGCTGTTCAACTATGCATTCGAGCAGCGCGCCAGCGACATTCATCTCGAGCCGCGGCGCGACACCGGCAATGTGCGTTTTCGCATCGACGGCGTGCTGCACCAGGTCTACCAGATTCCCACCCCCGTGCTGGGCGCCATGACGAGCCGCATCAAGGTGCTCGGCCGCATGGACGTGATTGAAAAACGGCGTCCGCAGGACGGCCGCATCAAAACCGTGACGCCGGACGGCGGCGAGGTCGAGTTACGGCTCTCGACCATGCCGACCGCCTTCGGCGAAAAACTCGTGATGCGGATATTCAATCCCGACGTGCTGGTCAAGGACTTCAGCGAACTCGGCTTTTCCGACGACGACCTGAAAAAATGGAACGGCATGATTGCGAAGCCGCACGGCATCGTTCTCGTGACCGGCCCGACCGGCTCGGGCAAAACGACGACGCTCTACTCGACCATGAAATTTCTGGCCACGCCGGAAGTCAATGTTTGCACGGTCGAGGACCCGATCGAAATGGTCGAGCCGCAATTCAACCAGATGCAGGTGCAACAGAACCTCGGCGTCGATTTCGCGGCCGGCATCCGCACGCTCATGCGCCAGGACCCTGACATCATCATGGTCGGCGAGATACGCGATCTGGAAACCGCCGAGATGGCGATCCAGGCGGCTCTGACCGGCCATCTGGTGCTGTCCACGCTGCACACCAACGATGCGCCATCGGCGATGACGCGCATGCTCGATCTCGGCGTGCCGTCCTATCTCCTGACGTCGACCGTGCTCGGCGTAATGGCGCAGCGGCTGGTGCGCGTACTGTGCCCCGCGTGCAAAGAGCCGGCCCCGCTCGAGGATTCGGCGTGGGAACTCTTGGTGGCGCCTTGGAAAGCCCAGAAGCCCGATACCATGTACGTCGCCAAAGGCTGCCTCGACTGCCGCATGACGGGTTACGTGGGCCGCATCGGCATTTATGAAATCATGGTGCTGAACAACGAGATCCGCAACCTGATCAGCGACAATACCGACATGGACAAACTGCGCGAAGTGTCCTACCGCGAAGGCGTCAAGCCGCTGCGCATCAGCGGCGCCATGAAAGTGGCCGCCGGCATTACCACTGTCGATGAAGTCATGAAAGTAGCGCCGCCGATGCAGGACCGGCGCTCGCTGCCGAGGTAGGTTTTAGGCGTGAGGGGTGAGGGGTGAGGGGTGAGGGGTAAGTATTTAG
>JAYVME010000192.1:0-4956 GCA_043759115.1 Betaproteobacteria bacterium
GGTATCGTGCTTTTGGAAGACAGCGCCCATCTACCATGGTTTGTGCTCGAAGATGAACCTCAATACTCGCACGCACGGATCTTCACTTATCGAAAATTGTTCGCGCTGCCCTATGGCGCTTCGATTAGGGTTTGTCCGGCATGGCGCGCGGCTTTTGCATCGTATTGTGAGACGGAAGTCGAGTGGAAATCCGAACCCTTTGCCGGATTGGCTTTCTTCAAATGGCTCGCCCGCGATTCGGTCAAGGCCCTGATCAAGGGGTCGGGAATGACCTGGAGACGCGCCTATGCAGAACTCGGAATTGATCCTCTCAGGGAATTCAATTGCGCACCGGGCGTTCTGCGGCTTTGCATGCAACATTTGCGTGACGATCAATACGTGGGGAACAGAAAAAGAAACTATGAACTGCTGAGGCGGGAATTTACGTCAAATTTTTCGGGCTGGAAGATTTTGGACTGCAATGGTGAACGGGACGTCCCGTATCAGTTCCTGATTTACCAGAATACGAGTATCGACGCTGTTTCCATTCTGGATCGATTCTTGTATTTTGGCGTGTCGGCGGTAAAGGGGTTGGAACTGCTGCCGGAAACGCGCGCTCAACTCGGTAAAGATCATCCATTCAACAACCAAATCGGCTTGCCCATTCACCAGGACCTTTCGCGTGCACAGATCGATCACATACTAGAAACCTGTCGAACGGCGTTAGCGTGAAAACCAGAGGCGTTGATTTTGGCAGGATTGACGGTGCCGCGGCACGGGTAACTGGTTTTGCTGCTTTGACTGGCGGTTGCGGGACTATTCGTGGGCAATGATTTTCCTCTCGTTTCGGTCGTGATCCCGGCGTATAACCACGCCCATTTTCTGTCGGAGGCCCTCGCCTCGGTTCGCGCGCAAACCATGCAAAATTGGGAAGCGATCGTCGTCGACAACCACTCCGAGGACGACACTGCTGCCGTGGTCGCCGCACTGGGAGATGATCGAATTTCAAGAGTGTTGATTCGAAACGAAGGCATTATTTCAGCGTCACGCAACCTGGGTATGGCGTTGACCAAGGGAAAATTTATCGCTTTTCTCGACGCGGACGACGTCTGGCGCCCGGATAAACTTGCGCGTTGCGTTGCGCGGCTGGAAGCAGGCGCGGACGTTGTTTGTCACGGTGAGCGGTGGGTCAGCGCGAAAAAGGTTTGCACCGTAGTCTACGGCCCGGAAGAACGCGCTCGATACGACCGGTTGCTATTCGAAGGTAACTGCCTTTCGACGTCGGCTGTCGTGCTGCATCGCGATTGGGTCGAAAAAGTTGGGCCGTTTTCGACAGAACGATCGATTATTACGGCTGAAGACTACGATTACTGGTTAAGGCTTTCGCGGGCTGGTGCGCGCATCAAGTTCCTGCCGGATACACTGGGCGAATATCGTATTCACGAAGGCAATCAAACCAAGGCGGTCCTGCGCAACATGGAGGCGGTTAAGGTCGTAGTCGAGAGCCACATCGCCGGGATATCCGACAAATCACTTATGCATTGGATCCGGGCGAGGCGGCGCCTGGGAATCGTGTACTACAGCGGCGCGCGCGGCCTGCAGGATCGGGAAGATTACCGCGCAGCATGGCCCTGGTTCGCGAAGGCAGTAATGACCTGGCCGCTTTCCGCAAAGTTTTATATTTCGGCTTTGTTCAATGCGGCCGGCCGCAGCGTACGTTGACAGCGGATTCGTGAGCTCATTTTGCAGCGTCCCACCGCCAGCTCTCATTCAGTAAACTGGGAAAAATTTAACGGGAGTCCTGCGCAGTGGGATGCCTGTATAGCCAGTTTGGGGTGGCGGGTTCTGCATCAATGTCATGCGTGGGGGGAATTCCGTCGTACGGCCGGCTGGACGCCGTTCAGGGTCATTGCCAGGGATGCCGCCGGGCAGATGCGCGCCGGATGCCAGGCATTGGTTCGGCGCGTATTCCGTGTTTCATTCGTGTGGGTGCCCGGCGGTGCGTCAGGAGACCTTTCCCTGCTCGATGAACGGTTCGTACATTTATTCCGGGAATCGTTCGGACCGATCTGCTATTTTCGTATAAACGATATGCGCCGTCTGGCGGATACCGACTTAAGGACACTGGCTGCCGCGGATTGGTCGCGCCCCGGTTTTCGCATGTCAAGCGGGCTTACGATGGAGTACGACCTTGGCCCGGAAAGTCCCCAACGACTGTCGCGCGCAAGCAGCGATTGGAGGCGTAATCTCAAACGATCTGCAAAATACGGTCTGCGCATTGAGCCCTGGCTGAATCCGGACGCGCAGTTGATCGCGGCATTATATCGGGAGATGGAAGAAATCAAGGGGAACATTGAGCGCATACCGGAGCGCGATCTGGCCCCTCTCATTCGATGCCTTGGGGAGCAATTGCTGGTGTGCCGCGCAGTCGATACGAACGGTCGGACCGTGGCTCTACGGGCCGCTGCAATCCTGGGGGATCGTGCATGGGATATATTGGCCGTCGCGGGCGCTTCCGCCAGAATAACTTCCGCGTCTTACGCGACGTTCTGGTTGCTGGCAGAAGAATGCAGGGCGCGTGGCGTACGGACTTATGATATGGGAGGCGTCGATCCAGAGCGGAACAAGGGGGTCTACGACTTCAAGAAGGGAACAGGCGCACAACTCGTGCATTACCTGGGAGAGTGGGACTGCGCCGTTCCCGGTGTCCTCAGGCTGGTCGCGAACTGGAGTCTACGGAGGCGCCAAGTTGCAGCATAAATACGCCAGCGTGAATTTCGCGCCCGCATTCCGCCCACTGGAACGCTCCTTATGCCGGGTTGGCGCCGGATTCTGACGCGCGGCGTCGCCGAGGCGTTCGCATTGACGCGGGCACGTCACGCGGCAAGGCCGGGCTTGCGCGTGCTGATGTATCACGCCGTCGGGTCGAGTGCCGTGGACGACGCACTTGGGATTTACACGATTAGCCCGGAGTTGTTCGCGCAACAGATCGCCGCGCTTGCCGGGCATGACCGTGCTTCGATCGTGAGCCTGGAGCAAGGGCTCGCCGCGACTGCGCCGCAGCGCGTCGCGGTCACTTTCGACGATGGATATCGCGATAATCTTTATCGCGCGGCGCCCATATTGCTACAACACGGCATTCCGTTCACGGTTTTTGTCTGCACCGATTTCATCGGGCAGGCCAGCGGCAACTGCCTTACCCGCGGCGAAGTCAGGGAACTGGCGATGCTGCCCGGCGTTACGATCGGCTCGCATGGCGCAACGCACGCGCCCTTGACCCGGCTCGACGCGCGCGCGCTCAATGATGAACTTTCATCGAGCAAAGCCTGTCTTGAAGACCTTACGGGCCGCGCCGTCACCAGCATCTCCTATCCGCACGGTGCGGTGGACAGACGCGTGAGGGACGCGACGGCGGCGGCCGGCTACGCCATCGGCGCCTGCAGCCGCTTTGACATCAACGATACGGCGCGCGACCCGCTGTTGCTATGCCGGTCCGACATCCTCGGCATCGACTCGGTGCGCGTGTTCAGGCAAAAACTTCACGGCGACTGGGATTGGTACCGGTGGCGCAGCGCGGACCCGGCGGGACTTTGATCCGGTTCGCGGCCATCAACCCGATCCTGAACACGGTGGCGTCCATGGACAGACTCGCAACCCGCCACTGAATTCCAGTTTGCGGGAGCAGTCCTTGCCGGTCGCTAACAAACAGATGGAATCATGTTATCTTCCAGTTCGATGACTAAGAAGCGGTCTCAAAAATAATGCGGAACCGCCGATAAACGCCGATGAAATACAGCATCAAAGACGTTGCAAAATGGGGGGAAAGCTGGCAAACCTCCGACCAGTGGCAAGTGCACACGCTCGCCCCCGCCCCCGCGGAAAAATTCGCCACAAGGTATCTTGCATTTTTACAGTCGATGTGCGGCTGGCAGCCCACCGCCGGGCACTCCGCCGGATTGGAAATCGGGGCGGGTGCCGGGAACGTCGCGGCCGCATTTGGCCGTCACGGTATTGACATGGTTGCGAGCGAGTGGAGCGACGCGGGTCTCGCGCTCATTCAGCGTGAAAACCCGGGGCTGAAAACCCGCAAACTGGACGTAATGGAGTTTCACGATTCCTGTGCCTGGGATTTTATTTTCTGCCGCGAGCTTTATCCTTTCACGCGCGTGAATGCATTTACCGATCAATTCCGGGTCGTCTCATGCCTGATCGATGCGCTCAAGCCCGGCGGGACTCTGATGCTGGTGGGTTCCGACGTGTTATGGCCTCATTGCCTGGATCAACCGCTCTTGATCAAGCAACTGCGAAAAGATCCCCGGCTGGCGAGCGTTTCGGATCGTTATCTGGAAGTCGTGGTTCGTCGACCCTTCCTCGCGCGGTTCGGGAAAGTGGCCTATACGCTCGCTTCCGCACTACTATGGCCCGTGGTGACTTACAAACGCAGCAAAGGCTGGGCTGCAATTTACGTCATCGCCATACGCAAATCTGCGGATGGCCCCGCGGCAAACGCTGCACCCGGCGGTTAATCCCCCAGGTGAGAATGCCTCTGGGTTGAGATCATTCTTGCCGAGACCCTTTGCCCTATGAAGAATAACGCGACAGTACTCATATTATGCGGCGGGAAGGGCGAACGCCTGAGGCCCCTGACCGAATCTATTCCCAAGCCTCTGGTACACCTGAAAGGCCGTCCAATTCTGAGCTATCTTTTAGACCATGTCAGGAAATTCGGACTGAGAGATATCGTCATCGCCGCCGGCTTTCAGGCCGAAAAAATAACAGCGTTCTTTCGCGAACATCATGGCGATTTTAATACGACCATCGTGGATTCCGGCGACGTCGATATCATCGAAAGAATCAAGGCCTGCTCCCCTCACATCCAAGGCGACTTCATCCTGTTATACGGCGACACCCTGGCCGACGTCGATCTCAACCGGCTACAGGAGTTCCACTTCTCGCATGACGCGAAAGCGACCATCA
>JAYVME010000193.1:0-4949 GCA_043759115.1 Betaproteobacteria bacterium
CAAAGTCGTCGACCACCGCTCGTATTCGCGGAATTCCGGCAGCACGTCACTCGACACGCTGATATAGGCGTCGGGCAACACGCGCTCGACCACGCGCCGCGCTGCCTGCTCGTGCGCCGGGTTGCGGTAGGAATGCAGAAAGCACACGGCGACTGATTTGACGCCCGCGGACTTCAACCGCTCCGCCGCGGCTTCGACTTCGCGCTCATCGAGCGCCGCTATAACTTCGCCATGCGCATCGACGCGCTCGCCGATCTCATGCCGGTGTTCGCGCGCGGCGAGCGGCGGCGGCTTCACGACGCCGTAGTCAAACAGATGCGGCCGCACTTGGCGGCCGATTTCGATCACGTCGCGGAAACCTTTGGTGGTGATCAGCCCGGTGACAGCGCCACGCCGCTCGATGACAAGATTGGTCGCCACCGTGGTGCCGTGGCCGATGTGGGCGACCTCTTGCGGCGCAATCGAGTGGTTTTTAAGCAGATCGGCGATGCCCTGCTCAATCGCCTGCGACGGATCGCGCGGCGTGGAAGCCACCTTGTGATAGCTGACCTGGCCGTCCCTCTCGCGCAGCAGAGTGAAGTCCGTGAACGTGCCGCCGACGTCGATGCCGATTCGATACACGGGGGGTGCGCTTATTCCGGCTTGATGCCGGCGTCCTGAATCACCTTGCGCCACTTGATGATTTCATTGTTGACCCGCGCCGCGAAAACCGTGGGACTGCTCGCGACGATATCCGCACCCTGACCGGCCAGCAGCTCGCGCATGCTGGGCGCACCGAGCACGCGCGCGGTTTCTTCGTTGACCTTGCGGATGACTTCGGGCGGCGTGCCGGTGGGCGCGAACAACCCGAACCATACTATTGCTTCGAAGCCCGGATAGCCCGACTCGGCGACGGTCGGCACCTGCGGCGCGGTCGGCGAGCGTTTGAGGCTGCTCACCGCGAGCGTGCGCAGCTTGCCCGCCTGCACGTGCGGCAGCGAGGTCATGATGACATCGAACATCAGCGACAGATGCCCGCCCAGCAATTCGATCAGCGCCGGGCCGGTGCCCTTATACGGCACGTGCACCATTTTTATTTTCGCCACCGACTGGAACAACTCCATCGCCATATGCGAGGTGCTGCCGGTGCCGGCCGTGCCGTAGTTAAGTTCGTTCGGACGCGCCTTGGCGAGTGCAACGAGATCCGTCACCGATTTCACCGGGATCGACGGATGCACCGACAACATCTGCGGGATGGTCGCGATCTCGGTGATCGCCGCGAAATCGCGTTGCGGGTCGAATGGCAGCTTCGCGTAAAGCGATGCCGCCACCGCGTTGGTGGTATTCGTTCCCAGCAGCAGCGTGTAGCCGTCCGCCGGCGCTTTGGCCACGTAATCGGAACCGACGATGCCGCCGCCGCCCGCGCGGTTGTCGACGATCACCGACTGTTTCCAGGCTTCGCTGAGCCGTTGCGCGACGCTGCGCGCGAGCAGATCGGTCGAGCCGCCGGCGGCGAACGCCACGACGATGCGCACCGTTTTGGCGGGATAAACATCGGCGGCAACGACCGCGCCGCACGCGGCCAACCACGTCAGGATCGATGTAATCAAGCGCAGAAAAAGGTTCATGGCCACTCCCGTCTGTAGGTCGACTTCATGTGTGTACTGCTGCGCCGACGATAGCATCGGACTCCGGCACGGTCAACGCGACGGGACTTGACCGGCGATGTCGAGAAAACGTTCCAGCAGTTTTCTTTTTTCCGCGCAGCGTGTTTCATCCCAACACGAACCATAAGTTTTGGCCAGCTTGCCGCGATTATAAATCCTGATTGCGAATGGCTTCTTCATGAGTACCGTGTGCACATAACTCGCAAAGGCTTCGGCGAAATCGTCGCCCGGCCGCGTGACCGCATACAGCGTGGCGAAATTCGTTCGTTCCAGATTGTCATAAGTCGCCACCATCTCACTGGCTGCGAGCTTCGCGCCGAAATAATAAATGACCTCTTTGCGTTGCGGAAACGATGCGTCGAAGAGCGTGACGAATTGATTGTGCGCCCGGTCGACCGCCCACGAGAGCAGGAAGAACGGGTAATTGTCCGTTGCCGGTATGTCCTTTGGCTCGATACCCCAGAACGGATGGAAGTTTTCGTTTATCGAGAGCACATGCGCCAATTCGTGCAGCAGGATGTACTGAATCGCGTTCTGCCGGTTGTTCCGCCGCAGCGTTTCGATTTCCGCCGCCAGCCTGAAACCGGGACGCGCCGCGAATGGCGTATTTTCCTTCCATGTCGCCCACGCATTGGCCGATCGTTTGTTCAGCGTGGCCACGTCCAGCACGACGTAACCCGCAACTCCCTTGGCAGCTGCGTCGACGATCTGGTCGGTGTATCCCGTGCCCCCGAGGTTCTCGACGAAATAAATTCCGGCGAGCTTGGGCGCCAGCAGACGTTTAACTTGAGGTGGGATTTCCGCGAATGCGCGTTGCACATCCCGCAGAAAACCCGCGCGAAGCCTGGCGGCACGCGGCCGTTCCGGAAACCCGTTTGAAATATTGTCAAAATTGAGATACTCGACGAGATCCGGCGGCGCGATGCCTATCCGCTGCTCCAGCGGCTTGGCGAGGGCTCCTTCCCAAAACGCCAGCTTGGTAACGGCGTGGCCGAGCAAAGCTTTGCTCGCACATTCCTTGTCGCCGTCCGCGCAATTCAGCCGCTTCTGTGCAATGGCAGTTGTGGGCAACGCGATAAATAGCAGCGCAATGGTCAGCCCCAGACTAGCGATGACCGTGTCAGGTTTTGCGTACCAGCAAGTCATTGACGCACGCCTACGGCTTGAGCATTGAATTGGCTTCACCCAGCGCCGGGTAACCGACGGAATCCGGCTGCGCGCGGAATTGCGGCGCAATAGGCACCGGCAGCGCGGTCATCTCCTTTCCATCCGCGGCGAGCTTTGCGCCAAACACGCCGCGGGAAATAAAATGCGTATCAGCGAGCGCGTCTTCGATCGACGCCATGATGCAGCAACAGACATCCTTGCCGGCAAACAGCGCGCGCCACTCATCGGCGGATTTGCCGGCGATTTTCTCGGCGACCGCGCGCCGGGTTTTTGCGGCATCGCGGCTGTCATCCTGCACATCGGGTGCGAGCCCGAGCAACGCGCAGAAGTTTTCCCAGAATTTCTGTTCAAGAGGTGCGGCGGCAACGAACTTGCCATCCCGTGTTCGATAAACGTTGTAGCGCGGCGACCCGCCTGTAACAAGATCGCCGCCGGGCGTCGGCCACTGTCCCGCGACCTCGCCGTTGCCCATCGCCCAATACATGAAGGTGAAGAGGTTGTCGGCCATCGCGACGTCGAGCTTGCAGCCGTGGCCGGTGCGGTCGCGCGCACGCAGTGCCAGCAGGATATTGATCACCGCCGGATAAGTGCCGCCACCGATGTCGGCGATCAGCGCGGGCGGCGGCACGGGCGCACCGTCGGCGCCCGCCGCGAGTGCGAGCATGCCTGCTTCAGCGATGTAATTCAGATCGTGCGCCGCGACATCAGCGCGCGGCCCGTGCTGGCCGTAGCCGGTGATCGCACAGTAAATGACGCGCGGATTGATTTTGTTCAAAGCGTCGTAGCCGAGACCGAGCCGGTCCATCACGCCGGGACGGAATTGCTCGACGACGACGTCGGCGGATTCAATCAGCGGCTTTAATTTTTCGACCGCGGCTTTATCTTTGAGATCAATCGCGATCGAACGCTTGCCGCGGTTGAGCATGGCGAAGTTGACGCTGTCGGTGCCGAACCTGGGTTCGTATGAACGCATTTCGTCGCCGCGTCCCGGACGCTCGATCTTGATGACCTCGGCCCCCGCCTCGGCGAGCATGAGCGTCGCCAGCGGCCCCGGCAACAGCGTGCTGAAATCGAGCACGCGAATTCCTTCAAGTGGTCCCATTGCCAAACCCTTTTAGCCGCCGATGAACGCCGATAAACGCGGATGAAAATCTTGACACTTACAGCAAAAACAACCATTCGCAACCGAAAAATACAATCCGATAAATCAACCAATTGCCATAAATATCGTATTTCTTATTTTGATCCTATCGGCGTTCATCGGCGTCTATCGGCGGTGGCTTTCATTTTTGCCTTACTTTCGCGACGCGCGCGCGGCGCGCGGGAGCGTAGGCCGGCTCGCCGTACGCTTCGAACAGTGCCTGCGTCACGTCGAAATGCTGCGCGAGGCCGGTGCGCTCCAGCAACGCGATCGGCCCCTCGGGATAACCGAGACCGAGTTTTAGCGTCGTGTCGAGATCGTCGGCGGTGGCCAGCCCCTCGTCGAGCCGGCGCAGCGCGGCGTTGTAATACGGCCGCACGAGCCTGTCGATTATGCGCCCCGCGAAATCACCGCAAATGGCGACCTGCAAGCCCGCCCCCTCGAAAATCAGTTTGGCCGCCGCGAGCGCGGCGTTGTTGGTACGCGGCTGGCGCACCAGTTCGACGAGATTCGTCGGCTCAGCAATGCCCAGGCGAAAGCGCGCGAATCCGAGCACATTCGAGCCTTCCTCGGCGCGGCTTTCGCCCGTGTACACACCGAGCGACTCGGTACCGAGTTCGATGATGACCGCGACCTTGTCCTTCCACTTCTTCAGCGACTTGGCGTGCCGGCCTGCATGCTCGCCGATTACGATCACGACTTCCGCGGACTTCAAGTCTTTGGCGGCGCCGGTGAGCAACGCGTGCTCCGCGGGAAATGAACGGCTGAATCCGGTGTCGAGTATCGAATATTGCATAAGAGTTCCTAGGGAGTGCCTAACATGACGAAACGCGCGATGCGCTGTCACGATTTTGGCTCAGAACGCGAAGCAAGACATGCAGCTTAGTCATTCTAAGCAAGTGGCTTGCGACAATGTGGCGCCGAGACTCGTTAGCCGCAGGCCCGCTTGCGGGAACGGCGACGTAGCCCCCGGTATGTATTTGCGCCACTCGGCC